>DATLNE010000047.1 GCA_035536915.1 Acidimicrobiales bacterium | reverse complement strand
TCACGGTCTTGGAGATGGCACCCGAGATAAAGGGCTGGACCGCCGCCATCATGCGCACGTGGCCCATGTAGTGGATGGTGTTGTCGCCCATCGAGCAGGCGAAGATCGACAGGTGCTCGGGCGCCAGGTCCGGTGAACCGAGCAGGGACTTGTTGGTCTCGATGTAGGCGAGGATCGACTCGATCTGTGCCGGTGAGTAGCCGAGGCGGCGTAGCGCACGGGGGATCGTCTGGTTGACGATCGACATCGTGCCGCCGCCGACGAGCTTCTTCATCTTGACCAGTCCGAGGTCGGGCTCGATGCCGGTGGTGTCGCAGTCCATGAGCAGGCCGATGGTTCCGGTCGGCGCCAACACGGACGCCTGGGAGTTGCGCACGCCGTAGCGCTCGCCCGTCTCCACGGCGTCGTCCCACGCCTCTTGCGCGGCGTCGAGCAGCGACGTCTGCACCCGCTCCTCGTCGATGCGTGCCACCTCGTCGCGGTGCATGCGCAGCACCCGCAGCATGTGCTCCTTGTTCTTCGAGTACCCGGCGAACGGCCCCATGCGGGCCGCCGTCCGGGCGGACACCGCGTACGACGTGCCCGTGAGCAGCGCGGTGATGCCTGCCGCCCACGCCCGTCCGTCTTCGCTGTCGTAGGCCATGCCCTGGGCCATCAGCAGGGCGCCGAGGTTGGCGTAACCGATGCCGAGTTGACGGAAACGGCGGGCCGTCTCGCCGATGGATGCGGTCGGGTAGTCGCTGTTGCCGACGAGGATCTCCTGGGCCGTGAAGACGACCTCGGTGGCGGCGGTGAAGCCGGTGACGTCGAAGGTGCCGTCCTCCTCGAGGAACGTCAACAGGTTGAGGCTGGCCAGGTTGCACGCGGAGTTGTCGAGGTGCATGTACTCGCTGCACGGGTTCGAGCCGTTGATGCGGCCCGTCGCATGCGCCGTGTGCCACTTGTTGATCGTCGTGTCGAACTGCATGCCGGGGTCGGCGCACTCCCACGACGCCTTCATCATCTGACGGAAGAGCTCACGGGCCTTGATCGTGCGGACGGTCTCGCCGGTGGTCACGGCCTTGAGCTCCCAGTCGCTGCCGTCGAGCACGGCCTGCATGAACTCGTCGGTGACCCGGACGCTGTTGTTGGCGTTCTGGTACTGGATCGAGTGGCTGTCCTTGCCGTCGAGGTCCATGTCGAAGCCGGCGTCGCGCAGGGCGCGGGCCTTGCGCTCCTCGATGGCCTTGCACCAGATGAAGTCCTCGATGTCGGGGTGGTCGACGTTGAGGATGACCATCTTGGCGGCGCGCCGGGTCTTGCCGCCCGACTTGATGGTGCCTGCCGACGCGTCGGCGCCCCGCATGAAGCTGACCGGCCCCGACGCCGTGCCACCGCCCTGCAGCGGCTCGTACGACGAGCGGATCTTCGACAGGTTGATGCCGGAGCCCGACCCGCCCTTGAAGATGGTGCCCTCTTCCTTGTACCAGTCGAGGATGGCGTCCATCTTGTCCTCGACGGCGAGGATGAAGCAGGCCGAGGCCTGCTGGGGCACGCCCGCCACGCCGATGTTGAACCACACCGGCGAGTTGAACGCCGCCTTCTGGTGCACGATCAGGTACTTGAGCTCGGCGTTGAAGATGTCGGCCTCGTGGCGGTCGAGGAAGTAGCCGTCCTTCAAGCCCCAGGCGGTGATGGTGTCGGCCACCCGGTCGGCCACCTGCTTGAGCGATGTCTCCCGCTCGAGGGTGCCGAGGGTGCCCCGGAAGTACTTCTGGGCCAGGATGTTGGTGGCGTTGACGCTCCAGGTCGACGGGACCTCCACGCCCAGCTGCTCGAAGGCCACGACCCCGTCGCGGTAGTTGGTGATGCGAGCGTCTCGCCGCTCCCACGTCACCGTCTCGTAGGGGTGCACCCCTTCTGTCGTGAAGTGGCGGCGGATGCCGATTCCCATGCGCTCCGGAGCAATTGCCATTCGACGAGTTCCCTCCCTGGGTCCCTACCGACTGTAGGGCTGACCACAAGATGTAGTGGACGCCGACGGACCGGCTACCACATGCGGTGTCTATTACAGCACTGTAATTACGAGGATGTCAACGGTGGTGGCCGCGCGTCACCCCTGGTCAGAGGGCGTTCGCGAAGGTTCGCAGCATGTGATCGCGATCACGAGAAGAATGGGGCGGTGCGTCGAGTCCTCCTAGCGCTTGTGGTCCTGGCCTGGCCGGTGGCGGCTGCCGCTGTCGTCGCCACGCACGACGTGAACATCGCGGGCCGAGCCTACGAACCGGCGCAGATCCCCATCGCGGTGGGAGACACCGTGCGCTGGACCAACAACAGCTTGGAGCGGCACTCGGTCACCTTCGGAAGCGGCACAGACCACGTGCTATTGCCAACACGGCAGGCGTCGCAGTCCTTCCCGCAGGCGGGCACGTACCGCTACGTCTGCACATTCCACGAGAACGAGGGGATGAAGGGCACGGTGCTCGTGCGAGGGACCACAGCTTCCACCAACCGGTCCACCACCACGACGGAGCCGCCCGCCGGGTCAGCCCGCACCGGACCGGACGACACGTCCACGACCACCACGTCGTCGACGTCCACCACCCTGCCCGACGACCCTGGTGAGGCCACCACCACGACTTCGGGCGTCGCTGGCACGGCGTCAGGCGCTCCGTCCCCGTCCGACAGCGACGACACCGATGTCGACGGCGCCGCCGCGCTGGCCGCACTCCTTCTCCTGGCCGCCGGCGGTGCCGCCTTCCTGGTCACCAGGACGAGCCTGCCGTGAGCGTCGTCGTCGCCATCGACGCAGGCACGACCGGGGTGCGGGCCTTCGCCGTCGACGAGGCGGGCACGCCGGTGGGCTGGGCGTACCGGGAGTTCCCGCAGCACTTCCCCCGGCCCGGTTGGGTGGAGCACGACGCCGACGACATCTGGGCCGCGGTCGAAGCGACGCTGGCGGAACTGCGGGCGCGGCTCGACCAGCCCATTGCCGCCATCGGCATCACCAACCAGCGGGAGACCGCGGTGGTCTGGGACCGCCGCACCGGCCGCCCCCTGCACCGGGCCCTGGTGTGGCAGGACCGGCGCACCGCCGACCGCTGCGCCGAACTGGCGCACGCCCTGCCCCTGGTGCGGGAGGCCACCGGCCTCGTGGTCGACCCCTACTTCTCAGCCACCAAGCTGGAGTGGCTGCTGACCGAAGGGGGCGTGGAAGCCGGTCCCGACCTCGCCTTCGGCACCGTCGACTCGTGGGTGCTCTGGAACCTCACCGGCGGCGCCGTGCACGCCACCGATCCCTCCAATGCCAGCCGCACCCTGCTCTACGACATCCGCAAGCAGCAATGGTCGCCCGAGCTGTGCGACCTGTTCGGCGTGCCTCTGTCGTGCCTGCCCGAGGTGCTGCCCACCAGCGGGCGGTTCGGCACCACGGCCGACGGCATCCCCGTCAGCGGCATCGCGGGTGACCAGCAGGCGGCGCTGTTCGGCCAGGCCTGCTTCACGCCGGGCATGACCAAGAACACCTACGGGACCGGTTCGTTCGTGCTCATGAACGTCGGCCCCGAGTGCCCCCCGCCCGTGGAGGGACTGCTCACCTCGGTGGCGTGGACGTTGGCGTCGGGCGAGACCGCCTACGCGCTGGAGGGCGCCATCTTCGTCACCGGCGCCGCTGTGCAGTGGCTGCGCGACGGGCTCGGCATGATCGACTCAGCCGACGAGATCGAGGCCTTGGCCCGCACCGTCGACGACACCGAAGGCGTCTACCTGGTGCCCGCCTTCACCGGCCTCGGCAGCCCGTGGTGGGACCCCTACGCCCGGGGCACCGTGGTGGGGCTGACGCGGGGCACGGGGCGGGCGCACCTGGCGCGGGCCGTGCTCGAAGCCATGGCGTTCCAGACCCGCGACGTGGTCGAGGCCATGTGCGCAGCGGCGGGCCGGAAGGTGGCCGAGCTGCGGGCCGACGGCGGCGCCGCGGCCAACGACTTGATGCTGCAGATCCAGGCCGACCAGTTGCAGGTGCCGGTCGCCCGCCCCAAGGTGCAGGAGACCACGGCGCTGGGGGCTGCGTACCTAGCCGGGCTGGCCGAAGGGGTGTGGGGCTCGACCGACGAGCTGGCCGGGCAATGGGCACTCGACGTGCGCTTCGAGCCCCGTGCGTCGAAGGGCGGCGCCGACGGCAAGCACGCGGGCTGGCGCCGAGCCGTGGAGCGGTCGAGGGACTGGGCCGACTGAACCGTTCTGGTCCGGGAATCCCGCGCCCCGGCGCGGGATTCCCGGACCAGAACGGCGGGGGTCAGCGCAGGTGCATCAAGCGGTGGTCGGCGATGCGGGCCAACGCCCCCAACTGCCGGCGTTCCCGGGCCCGGAACGGGCGGCCCCGGCGGCCGATGACCAGCCCCAACCCGCTGCCGGGCAACGGCGCCCAGGCGGTGTCGTCGGGGCCGGTGTCGAACGAGGCCACCGACTGCGACGAGCGGCTGCCCTCTACGAAGGCGGCGATCCACTCGGCCGACGGCGCCTCCCCCACCACCGCGCCCACGCCGCCTTCCCCCGCCACCGCGGCCCACTCGGCCTCGAAGTCGATGGCGGCGTGCTCGGCCAGCGTCGACAACAACGTCTCGGTCGTCGACTGCTCCACCAACAGGGCGGCCGTCTCCAGGGCGTCGAGCCGGTGGTCGACCACGTCGCTCACCGGGCGCACGTCCTCCACGTCGACGCCGTCGACCTGCGACACCTCGGCGATGAGCAGCGGCACCAAGTCGCCGTTGTCGTCGGGCAGTTGCACCACCAACTCGTCGATGGCGCGGCCCGCCCCCCGCTCGAGGATGTCGATGCCGATGAGGTCGCCCCGCACGGCGCCGATGCGACTGGCGACGGCACCGAGCGCGCCGGGCCGGTCGGGCACCCACACCCGCAGCAGATAGGTGGTCATCCGGCGGCGGCGACCACGGTCGGGACGGACGAGCCGTTGACCGCGACGGCGGGCACGATGCGAGCGGCATCGGCGCCGCCGCCCTCGCTCACGTCCTTGCGCTTGGCGTAGGCGTTCACGTACTCCTGCCCCGACAGCTCACGCAGTTCGAACATGATCGAGTCGGTGATCTCGCGCAGCACGCGAGGGTCGTCGGCGCGGTCGTAATAGCGCTCGAATGTCAGCGGCTTCGAGAACCGCACCGTGATCGGCATGAAGAACCGGGGCACCACTTGGCCGATGGGCTGCGCCTCGCGGGTGCCCACCATGGCCACGGCGACGACCGGCACCCGGTTCTGCAGGGCCAGTCGGGCGATGCCGGTGTGGCCCTTGTAGAGGCGGCCGTCGGGCGACCGGGTGCCCTCGGGGTAGATGCCGAACAGCCCGCCCTTGCGCAGGACGTCGGTGGCCGACTCCAGCGCCCGCTGCGAAGCGGAGCCGCCCTCTCGCATGATGGGGATCTGGCCGACCGCCCGGAAGAACCACGCCGTCTTGGGGTCTTCGAAGTACTCGGCCTTGGCCACGAAGGTCATTCGCCGGCGCAGCATCAGGGGCAAGAAGATCGAGTCGGAGAAAGAAACGTGGTTGCTGGCCAGGATGGCCGGGCCTGTGGTGGGGACGTGCTCCAGCCCCTCCGCTCGCACGCGGTACAGGAACCGCAGGATGGGCGTGAGGATCGCCTTCATCACCCAATAAGCCACGGAGGGCAGGTTAGTCGGGATGCCTGTTTCGGCTCTGAGGCGGTTAATTGACCGGTCGGTCAAGCCGTCCTACCGTGCCTGCCCGTGAACCGGAAGCTGACGCCGCGAGGCCGAGAACGGCGGCGCCAACTCATGGACTTCGCGGCCCGGCGCTTCGCCGAAAACGGCTACCACCCGACCTCGGTGGCGGAGATCGTCTCCGGCATGGGCGTGGGCAAAGGCGTCTTCTACTGGTACTTCTCGTCGAAGGACGAGTTGTTCGAGGAGATCCTCCGCGAAGGCCAGCTCGCCCTGCGCCGCTGTCAGCAGGCCGCCATCGGCGACGAGCCCGACCCCGTGCGCCGCATCGAGCTGGGCATCCGGGCCTCGTTCGACTGGCTGGCCGAGAACCGCCACGTCGCCACGTTGTCGCGTGTCGCCGCCACCGAGAAGCGCTTCCTGCCGGTGTTGCGCCGAGGCCAGGACATCGCCGTGGCCGACGTCGTGCGCCATGTGAAAGAAGGCGTGGTGGCGGGCGTCATCCGCGACACCGACCCGCTGGTGCTGGCGCACGCCATCCTCGGCGTCACCAACGAACTGGCCACCCAGTTCCTGTTCAAGCGCGGCGACCCTGCGAACGAGACCGCCGACGCCGCCGTCGCCTTTTGCCTCCAAGGACTAGCAATAGAGCGCTAGCAATGGCGGCAACGGCGAACGGCCACCGCGGCCGTCGCCTGCGCGGTTCGTCCTCGTCGGTCGCGGGCGTCTGGGCGTCGGACCGAGGCGCCAGCAAGTCAGGCCCGACGGCGCGGTCGCCGCGCACCACGTGCACCACCGATCCCGCCCCCTCCGTCGTCGTCACCAGAGAACGGCCGTCGCGGGTGTAGGCGATGGCTTCGCCTTGGTCGGTGCGGGGCAACGCAATGCGTTGCGGCGTACGGGCGAAGGCGGCGACGAGGTCGTCGCCCACCTCCCACTCGAAGGCCTCGAACGGCGTGCGCACCACCACCCGCCGGCCGTCGGGTGCGACGTCGCCTGCGGTTGCTGCCTTTGCATAGGTGCCCGCGCGCCGCACCAGCCGGTCGAAGCGGATCTCGCCCGCCCGCCGCAGCACCCCGGCCTCGGCCCGGTACACGCCGCTGACGCCCTGTCGGTCCTTGGTGACCACGACGAGGGCGCGGGTGCGGGGGTCGACCAGCAGGGTCTCGGCGTCGTGCGAGCCGTCGTCGTAGCGCAGCTCGTGGCGGGCGACGAGCGGGACCACCCCGCCCGCCCGCGGGTCGGCGGGCTCGGCCACCTCGTAGACGACGACAGCGGGACGGCGCCCGAAGTTGTCGCCGATGTCGGCGAAGAACAAGGCGGAGCGGCCGTCGGCGGTAAGGCCGCGAGCCATGTCCTCCCAGTCCTCGGCACGGGCCTTGTCGACGGTGAAGGTGCCGAGGGTGGCGCCGGTGTCGTCGTCGACGGCGTAGAACCGAGGGCCGTCGCCGCTGTCGTTGTGGGTCCACAGGACCGTGCTCGCGGCGACGCCGCTCGACTCGTCGATGGCGGGGTCCTGCAGGCGGCATAGTTCGGTGGCCGGCGCGTAGGCGAGGACCAGCGCCGCCAGGACGGCGCGCAGCACTACAGCTTGGTGAGGGCCCGCCGGATGGTGCGCACGGCCTGTTGGATGCGCTGCTCGTTCTCGATGAGGGCGAAGCGCACGAAGCCGTCACCGCCGGGGCCGAAGCCCATGCCCGGCGAGGTGGCGACCTTGCCCTCGGAGACGAGGAACTTGGCGAAGTCGAGCGAGCCCATCTCGGCGTAGGGCTCGGGGATGGGGGCCCAGACGAACATGGTCCCCTTGGGCTTTTCGATGTGCCAGCCGATGCGCGACAGCCCGTCGCACAGGGCGTCGCGGCGCGACTGGTAGATCTCGTTGACGACCTTGGGGTAGTCGGGCACCTCGTTCATGGCCACGATCGCCGCGATCTGGATGGGCTGGAAGGTGCCGTAGTCGAGGTAGCTCTTGAGCTTGGTCAACGCCTGCACGATCTCGGCGTTGCCCACCAGGAAGCCGACCCGCCAGCCCGCCATGGAGAACGACTTGGTAAGGGTGTAGAGCTCGACGCTTGTCTCCTTGGCGCCGGGCACCTGGAGGATCGACGGGGGCTGGTAGCCGTCGAAGGCGGTGTCGGAGTAGGCGAAGTCGTGCACGAGCACGACTTCGTGCTCACGAGCCCAGTCGACCAGGCGCTGCATCCACGGCAGGTCGACGCAGGCCGTGGTGGGGTTGTGGGGGAACGACAGGATGACGACGCGGGGCTTGGGCCACTGCGTCTCCCACGCCTCGCACAGGTTCTCGAAGAAGTCCTGGTCGGGGCCGACCCGGATCTGCTGCACCTCGGCGCCAGCGAAGAGCGGCGCGTAGATGTGGATGGGGTACGACGGGCTGGGCACGAAGGCCGAGTCGCCCGGGCCGACCAGCACCCACATGAGGTGGCTGAGCCCCTCCTTGGCGCCGATGGTGGTGACCACCTCGCGGTCGGCGTCGAGCTCCACGCCGAACTTGCGGAGGTAGAGGTCGGCGATGGCCTGGCGGATCTTGGGGATGCCCTTGCTGGCCGAGTAGCGGTGGTTGCGAGGGTTCTTGGCCGATTCCGCCAGCTTGTCGACGGCCACGTCGGGCGACGGGATGTCGGGGTTGCCGAAGCCGAGGTCGATGACGTCATCGCCGGTACGCCGGGCCGCGATCTTCAGGTCGTTGATGATGGTGAAGACATAGGGCGGCAGCCCGTTGATCCGGCGGAACTCCATGGCGGGCCAGCCTACCGGCCGGCCACGGGCACCTACCCTCCGATTAGGCGGGCCCCCGCGTCGGCATGTCGGGATGCGGCCCTGGTGTCAGCACGACCTTGCGAGGCGTCCTGGCCCGGTTGTCGAGCTCCGAGAGCTTGCGCACGCCCGGCGGAGCGAGCAGCGCAGTGGCCCTCTCGGGCGGGAACATCGGCAGCGCCAACGTCTCGTCGTCGGCGACCGTGGCGATGAACACGTGGTTGTCGGCCACGACGTAGAGCGACGGGTCATAGCGGACGAGCACCGAGTCGGCGTCGAGGAGCAGCACTACCCGCCCCAGCGCCCGCAGCCCGGCATCGAACTTGGCGAAGTCCTCGTGGGAGTAGAGGGGCAACGAGACCTTCAACTGCTTCGGGGCCTCGCCGCCCCCCACGCTTCGCTCCACTTCGACCACGCCGTGCACCGAACGCCATTTGGCGTTGGGGTTGTCGAACCTCGTGGGGGTGCCGTCAGGCGCGTCCTCCGACACGACGAAGCCCGCGCCTTCCTCCAGGCCGACGAAGCGGCCGACGACGGCAAGGTCGCTCAGCCGCTTTGTCCTGCCGTCGGGGTAGACGTACACGACGTTGGGCGTCACCTCGTCGAGCGTGCGGTACCACGGCGCCACCTTCCCCCCGGCCTCAGCGATGCCCAACAGGAACTCTGTGACGAAGTGCAGCCCGTCCTCCGGGCTGACCGCCGCCGGCTCCTTGTCGTCGCCACCACAGGCGGGACCGACCAGAAGTACCGCGGCCAGGAGTAGACGTAAGGCTCTTCTCATCACACGCACCCCCTTGACTTGCTGGCCCAGCGGGCGATGTGGCCCGGCTCGGAATAGACCACGAGATTTCCGTCGGTCTGCATTTGGATGTGGCTGCCCGGGTACATCCAGGTCCCGGTCGAACAGATCGGCACTGCACCCGCATATGCGTCCGACACGTAGACGACGAAGTTGCCGTCGCTTTGCATGATCGCCCACGTGCTCGGTCCCGCCCACGACGTGCCGCTGGCCCAAATGGGGCCGCCTGGGCCGTAGATGACGAAGTTGCCGTCGGTCTGCATCCATGCCGTATGCAAAGCGTCGTACGACTTCATGGACTCGTTGCTGAAGAGGTAACGATCTCCGTAATCCGGCTTGATCCACGAACCGCCGTTGATGTGCGTCACGTCGTGGAGCGTCAGCTCGCCGGCATGAGGCATCGCGGCCACCATGCAGCCGTTCTCGCTGTCGCGGTGGGCGAGCCCCACGGCGTGGCCGACTTCGTGACAGGCGATGATGTTCTTCCAGTTCTGGTCGACGCCGTTCATCCACGACAGGTCGAAGCGAACCTCGTGCTTCTCACAGGCGCCGTTCGAGACCAGGCTGACGCAGGTGGCAAGGCCGATGGTGCTCGACTCGGGGTGCCAGGCGATGAAGCAGTAGCTCGCGTAGTCCTGGTCGAAAGCGACCACGTCGGTGTTCGTGGTGACCGATGACAGCTTGCTGACGTCATGACGCGTCGGGCCGAAGCGGTTGTACATCGCCCAGTCGACGGCGGAAGCAGTCGTGGGCTCCAAGGCGTTGTTGGCCCACGTCAGCGGATTCGGGTCTGTGTTGTTAAGCCCCTCCGAATACCGGGTGCCGCAGTCCTGTTTGATTCCGGTTGCCCCGACGTAATTGTCGGCAGTGGCCGGTGTTCCGGAGAACAACACACTCGCTGCGGCGAGGCTGAGCGCCAAAAAGGGCGCGAGCCGACGACTCCTCGACAAACCTGGTCCCCCCGGGTTCTCGGCCCCTATAAAGGGGCCTCTGCGTCGTTACGGTAACATGAAAGTCAAAATTCGCCAGGATTCCCGCAATGAATTTGTCCTAGCGGACAAATTCACCAAGAAATTTGACGGCATCGGCCCACGGGCGGCCGACGGGGGCGCAGACGGCCCAGGTGGCGCCTGCGTCCTCGACGGCGCGCAGGTGGGCGCGTAGGTCCACGTCGGGGCCGACTTGGCCCGCCCACGTGACTTCGGCGGGGGCGACGGCGGCCACGGCGTCGGCGTCGACGCCCCACAGGTTGAGTGCCACCCCCTCAGCGGCGGCGACACGGCGGATGCGCTCGGACAGGCCGCCCACCCAGGTCGTCACCCCGGTCGCGCGCAGTTGGCGACAGCACTCGACCAACGAGGCCATGCGTTCGGGCACGGGTGCGAACGGCACGGCAAACGCCTCGTTCTCGGCTCGGCTCAACCGGTCACCTACGCCGAGCCCGGCAATCAGCCGGCCACCCGCCATGCGGTCGACGGTGACCAGCGCGTTGACGAGCACGGCGTCGGGGAGCAGGCCCACCCGTGCGACGAGGGTGCCGATGGCCACTCGCTCGGTCTCCACCGCCAGCGCGCCGAGCAGGGCGATGCTGTGCAGCGCCGGGCGGTCCGGGCGCCCGATGGGCCACAGGTGGTCGAAGACGAACACGCCGTCGAGCCCCGCCGCCTCCGCCAGCTTGGCGGTCTCGATCGCCGTCTCCGCGTCGTCGCGGAACTGCGGGAGGGTGATGCCGACCTTCATGCTTCGCGGGCCAAGAGCGCCGCCCCCACCGCGCCCGACTGCTCCCCCAACTCGGCGGGCACCACCAACGGCGGCTGCCGTCGCGGCGCCCCCGCCAGGCTCTCGGCCAGGGTTTGCCGCACGGGTGCGAACAAGGGCTCGCCGATTTCCACCAGCCCGCCCCCGATGACGAAGGCCTGGGGGTCGAAAGCCATGGCCAGGTTCACCAGGCCGATGCCCACCCACCAACCAACCCGGGCGATGATGGCTGTGGCGTCGTCGTCGCCCTCTTGGCAGGCAGCGCTCACGTGCTCGCCTTGGATGGCGTCGACGTTGCCGCCGGCCAGCTCCAACACTCGACGAGCCTTGCCCGCGGCGGCGGCTTCGCGGCCGAAGCGGCCGATGGCCCGTCCCGATGCGAAGAACTCCCAGCAGCCCTGCTGCCCGCACACGCAGCCTTCGCCGTCGGGAGCCACGACCATGTGGCCCATCTCGCCCGCAAAGCCGTTGGCGCCCCGCTCCAGCCGCCCGCCGCTGATGATGCCGCCGCCGATGCCCGTGCCCAGGGTGAGCACGATGGCGTAGTCGAGCTCGCGAGCGGCGCCGAGTTGTTTCTCCGCCCACGTGGCGCACGTGGCGTCGTTGTCGATGCGCGCCTGCGTGCCCGGCAGCCGCGCCTCCAGTTCCGCTTTCACGGCCAGGCCGTCGGCCCCCACCAGGTTGGGGGCGAACTGCAGGACCCCGGCGCGGTCGACCAGGCCGGGCACGCCCACGCCGACTTGCTCAGCACCGCCCAGTGCTTCGGCCACGGCGACGATGGTGTCGAGGATCTGGTCCTCGCCGGGTGGCGTCGGCATGCGGTACTCGGCCTGCACCCGGCCCGCGTCGTCGAGCACGACGCCCAGGCACTTGGTGCCGCCGAGGTCTATTCCGATGGTTGCCGGCAAGGACCAGAGACTAGAAGCGCAGCAACGCTCCGATGCGCCCCATCACGTCGAGGTCGGCGTTGCCCACGCACACCGCTACCCGGCACGACTGCGCCAGCGCGTCTTCGACTGCTTCTTCGACGACGTCGTCGACCTGCGTCATCTCCTTGTCGCACACCGGGCACATGCGACCGCGCAGGCAGATGTGCTTGCACGAGTGGCAGCGCCAGCCCGGCGCTTCGAATCCGTCGGAGACGACCAAGGTGTCGACGCGCCGCTCCACCAGCGCTGTGAGGGTGTCGGCCAAGCCCGCCACGCCGCCACGCTGGGCGCCCACCGCGTCGCGCAGGCGTTGCACCAACGCCGCTTCCTTGGCCCGCTCGATGTCGCCCTCCACCTGGAGGGCGGCCTCGCGCACCTGGGCGTCGGACGCGGTGACGGGGATGGTCAGCCGGGCCCGGATGCGGTCGCGCAGGTAGGAGTGCAGGTCGCGTTCGAGCTCGTTGGCGATCTCCTCGGGGGCACCGATGATGAGGTGGTCGAACGCCTTGTGCTGGTACACCTCGAAGGCGACCTGGGCGGCGTGCTTGAGGTGGTGGTGGGCGGCCTCGGCGCTGTGGTCGCGCACGTGGTCCTTGTCCCAGTCGCCTTTGTCATCCTCGTGGCGAGGCAGCTGGTCGAAGACCTCGGCCCGTTCGACCAGTTGGCCCAGTTCGAAGACGAACATGCGAGCCCGCTGCTTGTCGGCCAGCAGCACGCCGAAGCGTTCGTACTCGTCGAGCACCGACTCGAGCTGGCGGACGTGCGGGGTGGCGTTGACGACGAGCTGGTTGCGCACCGGCACGGGAAGTTCGAGGACTTCCCAGAAATCGTGGGCCTGGCACGAGAACACAGCCAGGCCGCGGGTGCGGGACCGGTCGATGCCCGACTTCACGTAGGCCTCGATCTTCTGCAGGTCGTGCACCGCCGGCGCATGCCCGTTGGTCAACTCACCCGCTTGCCGTAACAGGGACTCGAGTTGTATCTCGTAGTCCTTCGGGCGGACGTAGCGTCTGCCGTCGACATCCAAGTAGAGGGTGACGACAGGGGCGTCGCGCCCCTCGAAACCGGCCAGTGAGCGGATGGCGTCCTGGGTGAGCGCTGCCACATCACCTCCAAAGGGAAGGGAGTTGCATCGTACCGCGCCGACCCGCTCCGCCCTAGCGCCAATCAGGTTACGAAACGCGAATTCGTTGGACTTTCGAGGTCGGAACGGGCGTCTCGTCCGCTTCGGGCGCCTTGGGCCGCGGCACCAGGTCGCCCAGCGCCGAGACCACGGCGAGCAGCGGGGCGGGGTCGGCCACCAGGTCCTCGGCCACGTCGAGCAGGGCGCGGGCCGCCGCGATCATCTCCCGGGCTGCGGCCTGCAGGTGCTCGACGGCCTCTTGGGCCCGTTCCTCGTTCACGGTGCGACCTCCTCGAAAGCGATCTCCAGCCAGTCGTCGCGGAACGCCGCTCCCGTCACCTGGCGGCGGCGCAACGAGTCGGGCAGCACGATGGCGCGGCGGTGGGGGCCGACCCGCACCAGTAGCTCGTCGTCGCGGCGGCCCACATCGAGCTCGTCGCGGTCGGCGAAGGGCAGCTCCAAGGCGAGGATGTGCTGCGCGCCCCGCTTCTCCACCCGCAGCGGCCTGCCGTGGTGCAGCACGGCGGTGGGGTCGAGGTCGCCGTACACGTCGTCGGCGAAGCGGCGCAGGCGGTCGACGCCTACCAGTTCCTCGGAAGCGAGCTCGGCCTTGAGCACGGGCAGCGGCGCGAAGCCGTCCTCGATGGTGGCGAGGTGCTCGGCGTGCGCTTCCTTCCATGCCTTGAACCACGGGTCGGTGATGGCCTCGGGCAGCAGCCGGTTGGCCACCACGGCGTCGACCCGGTAGCCGAACAACGACAGGTAGGTGGCCGTGCGACGGGCCTCGGCGATGACCATGCGCTCCGGGTTGACCACCAGGCGCACGCTCGTCTGCGCCGGGTCGGTGAGCAGCTCGCGCACGCCGTCGAGGCGGTCGTAGAAGCGACGGGTGGCGTCGAACACGTCGTCGCCCGCCACCGGCATGTTGGTGACGGTGCGCAGCAGCGGCCGCACGATCTTGGTCACCTTGCGGCTGACCGGGAAGATGCGGTCCATGTACCACGACAGGATGTCGGGGAGGCTGAGCAGCCGGATGGTCTCGGCCGTGGGCGCGCAGTCGACGACGATGACGTCCCAAGCGCCGCTGTCGGCGTGGACCTTGATGTCGGAGAGGCTGAACACCTCATCGAGGCCGGGCACGACCGACAGCTCTTCGGCTTCGATGGCATCGAGGCCCGCCCAGTCGAGCACCTCCATGAGGTAGCCCTGCACCTCGCCCCAGACCTCTTCGAGGCGTTCGGTGGCGTCGAGCTGCTGGCCGTAGAGGCGGTCGACTACCGCGGTGGGGTCGGCGCCGAGGTGGCGGTCGAAGGAGTCGGCCAGGGAGTGGGCCGGGTCGGTGGAGAGCACCAGGGTGCGCAGGCCCGCATCGGCACAACGCAGGGCGGTGGCCGCGGCCACGCTGGTCTTGCCCACGCCGCCCTTGCCGGTGAACAGGAGGATGCGCACTAGCCGGACTCGACCCGGGCCTTGAGCTCGCGCAGGGCGTTGCCGATGATGCGGCCCTCGGCCCGCGACTTGATGAAGGCGGGCAGGGGCACGACCAGTTCGACAGCCAGGTGGTAGGTGACCTCGGTGCCGTCGCCGTCGCCGTCGCCGTCGTCGGTGGCTTCGAAGACGTAGGTGCCGTCGAGGCGGCGGGTGATGTCGCCCCGCTCCAGGACCCAGGAGATCTCGCGGGGCGCTTGGGAGTAGTCGTAGGCCAGGGTGTAGGAGGTGCTCCGCCCCATGGCCGCGGCCCGGAAGGCGACCTTGGTGCCGCGGTCCTGGTCGTCGCGCTGGAGGACCTCGACGTGCTTGATGTCGGCGACCCACTCCGGGTAGCGCTCGAAGTCGAGCACGACCTCGTAGCAGCGCTCGGGCGGCGCCTTCATGAACATGTGCTCGGTCGCCTGGTCGGCCACGTCTCCTCTTCCCGTCAGTACCCGGCCGGGCTGTTGCGTTTCACGACCGCGTAGTAATAGCCCAGCACGATGCCGTTGCCCCAGAGCATCCACGCGCCGGCGACGCCGACGAGCAGCCACCGGCGCCATGCCCGTTTGTCGGCGGCGCCACCCTCGAAGTGGTGCTCCGGCCGGTTGGCGCAGTCGAGCAGCGCCAAGAGGGCCGGGAACTCCAAGCCGATGAGGATCGGGAGCCACCGCACAAGGAAGCGATGCTAGTCACCGCTTTTGGACCCGCTCGGGGAAGACGCCGTGGCGGGCGCCCCACAGGCCTGCCAGGGCGAGGCCGTAGACGGGGGCCAGGATGCCGAAGGCCAGGCTGGTGTTGGGGCGGACGGCGGCGACGGCCACGGCCACGGCGATCTCCACGAGGAAGGAGCCGAGCAGGAGGCGGCGCACCGGCTTGGGTGCGACACGGCCTTCGAGGAAGAACAGGCTGAGGATGCCGACTTGCTCGGTGCGACTGCGGGCGACGGCTTGGGCGAAGGCCAGGAAGAAGGCGACGGTGCCCGCCGCGAACATGGCGAGGGCGACGACGAGCGCCACCACGTCGAGGGCGGCGACGGCGGCCCCGAGTGCGCTGGTGACGCCGAAGGCGGCGGTGCCGATCCACGACACCCGCACGATGGCCTCGCCAGGGGCGGCGTCGGAGTCGGCGTCTCCCTGTTGCGGCACGGCGGTCACGCTTCCAGGTCGCGCAGGGCGGCGTCGAGGCGGGCGGCGAGGAGGTCGTAGTCGAACTCGGTGACGGCCCGTCGGCGGGCACGTTCACCCATGCGGTGGCGCAGGTCGTCGTCGCCCAGGAGGCGATGGAGGGCGGCGGCGACGTCGCCGGGGTCAGCGGGCCGGCGCACGACGAGGCCGGTTTCGCCGTCGACCACGGCCTCGGCGGCACCACCGCTGTCGCCTGCGACCTGGGGGATGCCGCAGGCCGCCGCCTCCAAGAAGACGATGCCGAAGCCCTCTTGTTCCAGGCCCGCCCACCGGTTGCGGCAGAGCATGGCGAACACGTCCGCCGCGCCCAGCAGGGTGGGCAGGTCGTCGTCGGGCACGCGACCGAGAAACCGGACGGGCGCTCGTTTGGCGGCGGCGCGGCGTTCCAGCCGGGCGCGGTCGCGGCCGCTGCCCGCGATGAGGACGACGAGGCGGTCGTCGAGGCGGGCAGCGGCGTCGATGAGCACGTCCATGCCCTTGCGGGGGACGAGCCTGCTCATGCTCACCACCAGGTGCTCGTCGTCGGCGACACCGAGGCTGTGCCGGGCCTGGCGGCGTGCGTCGGGGTCGAGGGGGCGGAAGCGGTCGGTGTCGACGCCCGGGGGGACGACGGTGGTCGGCGGCATGGCGTCGTCGTCGGTGGCGTGGCGGGCTTCGGCGGCCGGGTAGCCGCCCGCAGCGATGACGTGCTCGGCGCCCGCCACCACCCGGCGCAGGAGTTGTCTGGTGGCGGGGAGGCGGCCCGGCACAGTGACTTCGGCGCCGTGGAGCACGACGGCGTAGCGACGGTCGAGCTGCGGGCCGACGAGCCCGAGGGGCAAGGCCGGGTCGAGCACGACGACCTTGGCGTCGACCTCGGCGGCTACCTGCTCGATGTGGCGGCGGGTGGCGGGCGTGGGCAGCAGCACCCGGTGCCGGGAGCGCACCACGCGGAACGGTTGGGTGGCGTCCCAAACGGCTGCGCCCGGGTAGGCGGTGGTGAGCACGACGGTGCGCTCCGGTGGCAGGCGGCGCCACAGTTCCCACAGGTACGACTGGATGCCGCCCACCTTGGGCGGGAAGTCGTTGGTGACGAGAAGGTGGGTCACAGGCCGAGGTGGGCAGCGGCCCAGTCGGCGTGTTCGCGGAGCATTGGGTCGTCGCCGGTGCGGGCGGCGTGGACCACACGACGGACGCCGGGGTCGGCGGGGTCACCGACGTTGCCCAGCGCCACGAGGGCATTGCGCCGGAGGTAGCGGGGGTCGCGGCGGGGCACGTACCAGCGGCCGAAGCGGGCCAGGAGCGTGCCGTCGTCGTTGTCGAGCAGGTCCACCAGGTCGACCCACGGCTCGGCGTCGGGCTCGGCGGGCGGCGGGGGATGGTGGCGGTCGGCGGCCCGGTTGGGCGGGCATGCCTCTTGGCATTCGTCGCAGCCGTAGATACGGCCGCCGAGGGCGGCCCGGTGCTCGACCGGGAAGTCGCCGGGCGCCTCCAACAACCACGCCAGGCACCGGCGGGCGTCGAGCACGCCGGGTGCGACCAAGGCGCCAGTCGGGCAGGCGGGCATGCAGCGGGTGCAGGTGCCGCAGCCGTCGGCCACCGGCGCGTCGGCGGCGTCGGCCGGGAGCGGTGCATCGGTGACGACGGAGCCGAGCACGAACCAGGAGCCCGCGCCGGGGATCAGCAGGTTGGCGTTCTTGCCGAACCAGCCGATGCCCGCCCGGTAGGCGGCCTCCCGGTCGACGAGGGCGTTGTCGTCGACCAGCACCTTGGCCTGCCAGCCGTCGGCGCGGAGGCGGTCGGCGACGACGGCGAGGGCATCGCGCAGCGGGGCGTAGTGATCGCGCCACGAATACGCCGCCACTGCTGCCGCGTTGGGCGGGCGCTCCCCCGCGGGCGCTCGTCGGTAGGCCCGGGCGCCGACCACCAGCGCCTGGGCGCCGGGCACGGAGCGCGACGGGTCGGTGGCGCGGACGGGGTTGCCGTAGGTGAAGTGCATGCCGCCGTGAAGGCCCGCCGCCTTGCGCTCCTCGAGAGCGCGGCGGGCTCGGTCGAACGGGTGGGCGCCTGCGATGCCGACTGCATCGAGGCCCGCGGCGCGCCCTAACGCGCACAGCTCGTCGGCCAGCGCGGCGGGGTCGGAGTCGAGGGTGGCGGTCGAGGGCCGACGGCCGGTGGCCATGGGCCGTGGAGGCTACCGTGCGCGCAGCGGGCGCTCCCGCCGCCGGCGGGGAGCTGCGGCGGGCGGCTCGGCGGCCACGTCGTCGGAGTGGTCGTGGGGCCGGACGGTGGCCGCGGCCATGTCGGCACGAATGCGCACCGCCGGCGCGGGCTCGCCCGAACCGGGACCGTGCCACACGGGCTCGTGCGACTCGGCGGGCTGTTCGGGAGCAGCACGACGAACTCGGCCGCTGCGGCCTGCATCGCCGCCGTTCTGGCGCGCCGCCAGGCGCCGGGCCACCCGCTCCTCGGGCGTCGGCGGACGCGATGCGGCAGCGGCAGCGGCAGCGGCGGGCTCCGCGGCTGCCGGTTCCGAAGCCGCCGGTCGCGGTTGCTGCTCGACTGCGGGGGCCTCGGCACGCGGGCGCGCCGGAGCAGGCGCCGGCGCTTGGCGCTCGGGCGCCGGTTCAGGGGTTGGCGTCGCTGCTGGTGCCGGCGGACGGGGGCGTGGCGCCAGTGCCTCGGGTCGGGGCGCGGGCAGTCGCACCCGCCCGTCGTCGGCTTGGCGGCCGATCACCCGGAAGCCCTCCTCGCCCGGACGGGGCGGAACGGGGTTGGCCGACTTCATGGGCGACGCCGGACGAGCCAGGTGGCTGCGACGCTCGGCGATCTCCAACGGCGGCGATGCCGCCGAGGCCGTCCCTCGGTGCTCGGGCGCGGGCTTCTTGGCGGCGGCCTTGGTGGCCGTCGCCCGCCCGCGTTTGGTCGCCGCCGCCCGGCGCGTGCCGGTGGCCTTCGTCACCTTGGCCGCCTTGACGGACTTGGCCGCCTTGGCCGCCTTGGCCGCAGTCGTGGCGCGTCGGGGTGCGGCGGCTTTGGCCGGTGTGGCCTTGGCCGCCTTGCGCGTTGGCTTGGCCGCCTTGCGCGATGCCTTCGCCGCGGGCCGCGCTGCAGCCTTGGCCGGCGCCGCACGCCCTGCCGACGTGGACGTAGCGCCGCGAGCGGACGAAGCCGTGGCCTTGCCCCGACCGGTCGTGGCCGCCTTGCCTGCACTGCCGCGTCCGGCCACCGCGGCCGTGGGCAGCCGCGGTGCGGGCTTGGCGGCCGGGGCCGGCGGAGCAGCGGGAGCCGAGTCGCGGCGGGTGCCGGCCGACGCCGGTGTCTCCCGAGCCGAAGGCTCGAGCACCGGCGGACGGCGGCGCCGTCGCGTGGCGTCTATGTAGGCCAGGTCGGAGGCGATTCGGTTCCGCGCGAACAGTTCGTTCTCGCGGAGGTCGACCTCCCACTCAGCCGTTTGGCGCTTCCCGCGTGAGGCGTAGTGGAAGCGCACGACCCACGACGTGCCCTGGAGGTTGTAGGCGCTCCACGCCGCGTCGAAGTCGTCGTCGAGAAAACGGATGTCGCGATCGGCGAGGTTCCACCGCACGGCCTCGCCCAGGTCGAGGGCGGACTGGCCGAGGCGGGGCTTCTCGAACGTCAGCCGTCGAGCGCGGGCGACCACCTGGGCCTGTTCGGCCAGGATCGGGGCGGCGAACCGTCCGACCCACTCCTCGTCGACGCCCGCTTCCTCGGCGATCTCGGCAATCGAGCTGCCCGCCCGCAAGCGAGCCTGGATCTCGCGGGGGCTGAGCGTGCTCTGAGGCTTCGGTCGTCGCGGGCGGGCGCTGGGCGCGCTGCCGTCGTCGTTGTCGTCGAACGCATCGTCGTCGCCGTTGCGAAGGCGGAGCGCGTCCTCGATGGTGGCTTGCAACCGATCGTCGAGCATGACGAGGTAGCCACCGGACTTGGCCCCTTTGCGGGCGCTGAAGATGAGTCCCTCGAGGTCGGTGGTGAAGCCGACGAGATGGAGCTGTTGCACACGGGCCCCCGGCGGACCTGGCCCGTCGTTCGGGCCTGCTTTGCGGCGAAGGTAGCACCCGCCCCGAGGGCCACCGCGGACCCGACGCCACGATCACCCCGCGCTCCGCCGATGACGCAGCTCGGGAACCAGCCCTGCAGCCGCCAGCATTCGCACCGCCCTGGCCTCGGCGGCGTCGATGATGACGGCCTCGTCGGGCTCACGCCCGCAGATGAACGACACGACGCAGTCGTCGCATGCCGAGGTGGCCTGCATCGTGCAGTCGTCGCAACTGATGGTGATCGCGGTGCCGTCGCCCATGGAGGACTCCTTCCGTCGAAGTCCCATGATGACGAGGGGGTGTGACAGTAAAACCGGCCACGGGCACGGCGGCGCCCAAAAAATCCTCGGCCTCGACCGTAAGGCCACCGGCTCCCCGCCGTTGTCATGGCAGTTCAGTTCGTTCCACCTAGCAAGGGGAGCCACCAATGAAGAAGCTTCTACTCGCCGCAGGCGCCGGGATCGTCGCCGTGGTGGGCATCGGTGCCACGGCGGCCCAGGCCGATCCGTCGATCACCGTCTGCCACAGCGTCAGCATCACGGTCAACGACCAGAGCGCGTCCGACTCCGCCTGCAACGTCCTGCCGCCGCAGTAGCGCCCCCACGGGCCGCACACGCGGCGCCTTTGTCAGACCCCCGTTCCCAAACGACCCCTGGGGACGGGGGTCTGTCGCGTCCGGGCAGCGATTGGTGCGGGGGGCGGATGTGGGGCAACGTGCAGCCGTGAAGATCGCGGCCAGTGCGGGTGTCGGCGCCGCGCTGCTGGCCGCCATCGCCTTGGCGGCCTCACGCGTCGGGGAGACGGCCCGCTTCATGACGTGGCCCGTGGTGGCCTTCACCGCGTTGGCAGCCGCCGTCGCCCTCCTCGGGCTGTGGACGGGCCTCGACCGCCCGGGGATGCTGGCGGCCGGCGTGCTCCCGGCCTTGGCGATCGCCTACGTGCTCCCCGCCGCCCCGATGCCCGCAGTTGCCGTCGTGCTCGCAGGACTGGCCGCCCTCGCTGTCGGCGTCCGCGGCATCGCCTCCGGCATGGCCCTGGCCGTCGGCCTCGCCTTCGTGCTGATCACCGTCGCCCAAGGACCCGTGGTCGAGTGCAGCACGTCGAGCGTCTCGACGAACAGCGGACCGTGGTGGATCGTGTCGCCGTCCAGTTCCTCCGGCTCGGGAGGCGGCGGTCCCGGCGACACATTCTCGGGCACCACCCAGGTGGGGAACGACCACTACGCCTTCACGTGCGAGGACGGCGGGCTCGCTCGCTTCGAGAGGACCGACGCACCCCGTTGAACGCGCTACGGCTCGCGGCGCAACGCAGCTAGCAGCTGTGTGCTGGAGATGACGTTCGCCCCTAGCTCCCGGGCGCCGTCCTGCACTCGCCGGTCGTTGGACGCCACGACGACGACCCGCGTGACGGGCGCCGCCTCGGCCAGCCGGAGGATCACGTCGTCGGCTTCGACGTCGGGCGGGGAGAACAGGACACGGGCGGACCGACGGCGCCCGCCCGTGCGCTCCGGCCGGTCGTCGTCGACATCGGCGCCATCGAACACCACGTGCGCCTCCACGCCGGTCCGCACGACCAACTCGTCGACGGCATCCACCAACCGGCGCCGTAGCTCGGGGATGGGCAGGTCGGGCCGGTAGGCCAGCGAGGCGTTGTAGCCGTCGACCAACAACAACGCCCCCGGCACGCGCACCAAGTGCTCGGCCGCCTCGGCCGAGTCCTCGAACACGGCCGGGGGCAACGGCGCAGGCTTGCGTCGCGCCGCTCGCGCCGCCCGCGCCGGGCGCGCCGGCCGTGGGGCAGTCGCTGCGGCCGGCGGCGCCTCGGCAGGCACGAACGACGTCACCACCTCCACCGCGTCGGCCAGCGCGGCGTCGGCCGTGCGCACCGCCGCGGCGGCTCGGTCGAGCGCCTCGGCGGCGGCAGGCGGCACCACCGGCACCACTTCCACCACCGCAGCAGGACGCGCCTCCAGCTCCGCCACCCGAGCCCGTGCCGACGCCAGCGCCGCCTCCAACGAACGCACCCGCTCGGCCAGCCGCGCCGCCTCTGCCTCGACGTCGCGCCGAGCCGCCCGTTCCCGGGCTAGCTCGTCGGCCGCTCGGGCCGCCGACGCCCGGACCTCTTCGAGCGCCTCCTCGGCCCGCCGCAGCGCTTCTTCGGCGCCGCGCAAACGGCGTACCGCCGCCCGTTCGTCGCGGTCGACCCCCGCGGCAGCTGCGGCCTCGGAGGCGGCCGAGGTCAACGCCGCCAACTCGTCCTCCCAGCCTTCGGGCCGAGCCAGGAACAGCCACCCGGCCCGCCCCACGGCGTCCTCGTCGACCGCGGCCGCCACCAGCGACCGGAACGCCGCATCGTCGTCGAGCACCCGGCGGATGGTCGCCAGCGCCGCCGGCATCAGGCGGGCGTGGCCCAACAAGGGCCGCAGCGGCCGGGGCGCAGGCACAGGCGGCGCCGACCGCTCCCCCGCCTTGGCCACCAGCCAGGCCGCCTCCAACGCGCCCCGCAAGAGCGCATCGGCAGGCGCAGCCGGGCTCAGACCTCGCTCTCCCGGAGCTCCTCCACCGACCGTCCCGACCCGCACCACCGACACGACACGTCCTCGACCACCTCGGACAGCACCTGCTCGTCCTCCACGGTCAACTCGCCGCCCACCGTGAAGTGGTGGAAGGCCCGGGTGCGCCGGGTCGTGGTGACATCGAAACGGGTGAGGTTGCCGCACGCTGTGCAGCGGTACCGACGAGCGTCCACGACCGCCAACACTACTCTCGGCACCCATGAACCCCAGGGTGCGTGCGGTGTGCGACCTGCTCGTCTTCGAGGCCCGGGAGTACGCCGGCTGGCACGACACCTACGACGGTTACGTGCAGGACATGTCGCCCGCCGGCATCGCCGCCGTCGTGAGCCGGCTCGGCAACGGCCCCCGCGAGGACGACCTCCACGACGAAGCCCACCTGGCCGCCTTCGAGGACGGCATGCGCACCTACTTCACCACCGTCGAGGAACACCGGCGCAACCCCATGCACCACATCGCCAACCTCGACCTCGCCTGTTACGACCGCGACTACGCCCCGCAGGCCCAGCGCGACAAGGCCAAGCGCAAGCACCTGGCGGCCTGGCCCGACGCCGTCGCAGGCTCGATCGAGGCGCTCGACCGGGTGCCCAAGGACGTCGCCACCGCCCTGCTCCCCGCCGCCGAGGGGCTGGCCAACGGCGTGACCGACGAGGCCGCCCTCGCCGCCCACGCCCGCTTGGTCGCCCACCTCCGCACATTCGCAAACGACGGCGATCCCGACTCCGCCCTCGGCGCCGCGCACCTGGCCGCCGTCATGGGCGACATCGAGGCCATGCCCGTCGACCTCGGCCGCCTGGCCACCCAGGCCGACGTCGAACGCGACCGCCTCAAGGCCCTCCTCGTCGAGGCCTGCGAGCGCTACCGCCCCGGCTCGGGCGCGGATCCCCGTGCCCTCGTCGACGAACTGGTCAAGGACCACCCCGAGCCCGAGGGCATCTACGCCGAGGCCCGCCAGCAGATCGACGAAGCCACGGCCTTCACCTACGAGCGCGACTTGTTGCCCGAGTTGGGCGGCGAGTGCCTGGTCGGCCCCGCCCCCGAATCGCGCCGTTGGGCCATGGCCATGATGTCGTGGTCGGCCCCCTACGAGCCCGACGCCCCCAGTTGGTACTACGTCACCCCGCCCGACCCGTCGTGGCCGGAGGACGAGCAGGAGGAGTGGCTGTCGGTGTTCAGCCGCACCACCCTGCCCGCCATCACCGTGCACGAGGTGACGCCTGGCCACTACGCCCACGGCCGCATAATGCGCGGCCTCACCAGCGACGTACGCCGCAGCCTCTTCTCCGACGCCTTCGTGGAGGGCTGGGCCCACTACGCCGAGGAGCTCTTCGTGGAGGAAGGCTTCCGGGCCGACGACCCCCGGTTCGCCATCGGCGTGTGCGTCGAGGCCCTCGTGCGCGTGACCCGCCTGGCCGCCGCCCTCGGCGTCCACACCGGCACCATGACCATCGATGACGCCGTGCGCCGCTTCGAAGAAGACGCCTTCCTCAAGGGCCCGGCAGCCCGCAGCGAGGCCCACCGGGCCAGTTACGACCCCACCTACGGCCGCTACACGTGGGGGAAGATGGAGATTCGCCGACTGCGCGACGAGGCCAAGGCCCAATGGGGCGTCCGCTACACCCACCGCCGCTTCCACGAGTCGCTCCTCGCCCTCGGCGCGCCGCCCCTCGGCCTCATCGGCAACGCCCTCGGATAACGGATGGTGCTTGTAGGCGAACGTGTGTTCGCCTACCGTCCTCCCCCATGCAACGGTCGTTCGACGACCTGGGAACGCCGCTGGCGGAGGTCACCTTCGTCGTGGTCGACCTGGAGACCACGGGGGGATCACCGGCCAACTGCGCCATCACCGAGATCGGCGCGGTCAAGCTGCGGGGCGGCGAGTGCCTCGGCACCCTGCAGACCCTGGTGAACCCCGACCTCCCCATCCCGCCCGAGATCACCTACCTGACGGGCATCACCCAGGCCATGGTGCTGCCCGCCCCTCGCATCGACAGCGTGCTGCCGTCGTTCCAGGAGTTCTGCCGCGACGCGGTGATCGTGGGCCACAACATCCGCTTCGACCTCTCGTTCCTCAACGCCGCCTTGGCCGCCGCCTCCCGCCCGAAGCTGGCCAACCGTTCGGTCGACACCTGCGCCCTGGCCCGCCGCCTGGTGCGCGACGAGGTGCCCAACTGCAAGCTGTCCACGCTCGCCCAGCACTTCCGCGTCGCCCACAAGCCGACCCACCGCGCCCTCGACGACGCCCTGGCCACTGGCGAGGTGCTGCACGCCCTGCTGGAGCGGGCGGGGTCCCTCGGCGTGCTCGCCCTCGACGACCTGCTCGAACTGCCGACGGTCAAGGGCCACCCCATGGTGGCCAAGCTGCCGCTCGCTGCGGCGCTGCCGCGCAAGCCCGGCGTCTACCTGTTCAAGGACGCCGGCGGCCGTGTCCTCTATGTGGGCAAGGCCGTCGACCTCCGCCGCCGGGTGCGCAGCTATTTCACCGGCGACGAACGCCGGAAGATCGGGTCGTTGCTGCGCGAGACCCACGCCATCGACCACATCGTCACCTCCGGCGAACTGGAGGCGGGCGTGCTCGAAGTCCGCCTCATCGGCGAGCTCGCCCCCCGCTACAACCGCCAAGCAAAGCTGTGGCGCAAGTACGCCTACCTCAAGCTCACCCTCGACGAGCGCTTCCCCCGCCTGTCCGTCGTGCGGGTGCCCAAGGCCGACGACGGCTGCCTCTACATCGGCCCCCTCGCCTCGCAGTCGGCGGCCAAGCTGGTGGCCGAGGCCATCGAGACGGCCGTGCCCCTCAGGCGCTGCACGGGCAAGCCCACCAAGACGCCGCGGCCCGCCGCCTGCACCCCCGCGCAACTGGGCGTCTCGCTCTGCCCCTGTGCGGGCGACGTGGCCGACGACGACTACCGCAGAGCCGTCGACACCGTGGTGCGCGGCCTCACTCGCGAGCCGTCGCTGCTCCTGCAACCGCTGGAGGACCGCATGCGTGCCCTGGCCGCCGCCCAACGCTACGAAGAAGCCGCCTCGGTGCGCGAACGGGCGGCCGCCCTCTCACGGGCCATCGCCCGGCAGCGCCGCCTCGACGCCCTGCGCCGGGCGGGGCGCGTCACCTTGGCCATCGAGGGCGAAGGCACCGCAGTGCTCGACCGGGGACGCCTGCTGCGCACCTCCGACGGCGGGCTGCTGTTCGACAACGAGTTCACCGGGCCCGTCCCCCGCGAACTGGTCGACGAGCTTATGGCCGTGGCCTCCTACCTCGACACCAAGGCGGCGCGCCTCCGGCTGGTGGAGAGCGAGGGCGAGCTGGCCTGGCCGCTGCCCCGCCTCCCCCGATACGAGCCCCGCAAGCCCGCGGCGCGCATAGCGTGATCGCATAGGAACACGGTGAGCAGCCGACCGCTGATGGAACGTCCAGCCCAGCCGGGAGATGCATCCAGCAGCCGACCCGGGCCATCAGCGGCGGGCTGCTCAACCAGCGGGAGCGGTACCCGGCGTCAGAAACCCGTAATCACTCGTCGCCGATCTGCACGTCGCCGTCGAACCCCGGCTCACCGGGGCCGCTGGCTCCCGGCGCCCCTGCACCCGCAGCGTGCTCGTGCGGGTTCTTCATGTCGTTGGCGTCTTCGTCTGTCTCGTCGGGCGTGATGTCGCTCATTCGGGGTCCCTCCAGCGGGCTTGTCGACTTACGGCGTGGTGCCACCGCCGGCGCCGCCCGGGGTCTTGCCCCCGGTGTCGGCGCCGCTCGGCACGCTCGACGTCGGCGTCGTGCCGCTGCCGTCTCCACTACACGCACCCAGTGCGAACACGGCAGCAATCAGGACGGCGACAGCGCGGCGGGTCACGCCTCCCGCCCTACCCGCCCGCCGCCTCCTTCGACACCTGCACCAGGCGGTCGAGCGCCTCGCGGGCGGCACCCGAATCCAACGACCGCTCCGCCACGCCCAGTCCCTCGACCAGGTCGACGGCCAGCCCGGCGACCACCACGCCCGCCGCCGCGTTGAGCAGCACCACGTCGCGGTGCGGGCCGCGGTCGCCGTCGAGCACGGCCCGGGCCAACGAGGCGTTGGTGGAGGCGTCACCGCCCCGCAGGGCCGACACCGGCGACACGGCCAAGCCCAACGAGGCCGGGTCGACCACGTAGGTGCGCACCGAGCCGTTGTCGAGGTCGAGCACGGTCGAGGTGGTCGACACCGTCAGTTCGTCGAGGCCGTCGTGGCCGTGCACGATCAACGCCCGCACCGCCCCGTTGGCCTCCAGTACCCCGAGCATCTTCTCGGCCATGGCGGGGTCGCTCACCCCGACCACCTGGCGGCGGGGCCGAGCGGGGTTGGCCAGCGGGCCCAAGAAGTTGAACACCGTGGGCACGCCCAGTTCTCGCCGCGTCGGCACGGCGTGGCGCATGGCGGGGTGGAACCGGGGCGCCAGGCAGAAGCCGATGCCTACCTCGTCGACGCAGTGGGCCACGCCCTCGGGGCCGAGGTCGATGACCACACCCAACGCTTCGAGCACGTCGGCCGAGCCCGACGCCGACGACGCCGCCCGGTTGCCGTGCTTGCACACCTTGGCCCCGGCGCCGGCCACCAAGAAGGAGGCAATGGTGGAAACGTTGATCGAGTGCGACCGGTCGCCGCCGGTGCCGCACGTGTCGACCACGTCGACCCCGGGACCGAGCGGTACCGCTTCGGCGTAGTCGAGCATGGCCCGCACCAGCCCCGACATCTCCTCCACCGTCTCGCCCTTCATGCGCAGGGCCACGGCGAAGGCGGCGATCTGGGCCGAGGTGGCGTTGCCCTCCAAGATGTCGGACAAGGCGGCGGCCGCCTGCACCGAGGTCAGGTCCTCTCCCCGGGTCAACGGCCCCAGCACCGCAGGCCAGCCCCCGAGCTCCTCCAACGTCACGTTCACGGCTCAATCCCACCAGAGATCGCGGTCGAGCACACCCTTGGCGATGAGCCCGAGCTGCACCTGCGTCGTGCCCTCCACGATGGTGAGCTGGCGGGCGTCGCGGTAGTAGAGCTCGGTCATGTGGTCCTTCATGTAGCCCGCGGCGCCGAGCAGCTGCACAGCCATGCCGCTGGCCCGCACCGCCAACTCGGTGGCGTAGTACTTGCTCATCGACAGGTAGGGCACCCACTCCTTGGTGAACCTGCCCGCGTCGGCCAGCGCCGCGGCCCGGTAGGTGAGCAGGCGGGCCGCTTCGATCTCGGTGGCCAGCTTGGCGATCTCCCACTGCACGCCTTGGAAGTCGGCCTCGGTCTTGCCGAACATCGAGCGCTGCTCGGCGTACTCGGTGGCGTACATGAGGGCGCCTTCGGCCAGCCCGATGCCCCGGGCCGCCACGATCGGGCGCATGGAGTTGAGCCCGAGCATGGCCAGGCGGAACCCGCCCACCTCGCCGATGACGTTCTCGGCGGGCACCCGGACGTCTTCGAGCAGCAGCTCGCCGGTGTCGACGCCGCGCACGCCCATCTTGCGGTCGGTCGAGCCCACCGACACGCCCTCCCAGCCGCGTTCGACGATGAAGGCGGTCACCGCGTCGTGGCGCCGTTCGGGCGAGGTGCGGACGAACACCGTGTACCAGTCGGCCTGCACCACCCCGCTCATCCAGCACTTCACGCCGTTGAGCACCCAGCCGCCCTCGCCGTCGGGCTCGGCCCGGGTGCGCATGCCCATGACGTCGGACCCCGCCTGCGGCTCGGACAGCCCGAACGCCGCTCGCAGCGATCCGTCGGCGATGCCGGGCAGGTACTGCTGCTTCTGGGCCTCGGAGCCCGCGATCATCACCGGCCCGGTGGGCAGCCGGGTGAGCAGCAGCATGAGGGCGGCCGTGTTGGAGTATTTGGCCACCTCTTCGATGGCGATGGTCAGCCCGAGGATGCCTGCGCCCGAGCCACCCTGTTCGGCCGGGATGCACAGGCCGAGCAGGCCCGCGTCGCGGAAGACCTCGAAGAGGTCCTGGGGGTACTCGCCGGTCTCGTCGATCTCCCGGGCGCGAGGCTTGACCTTGTCCTGCGCCAGGCGCCGGACGGTTGCTTGGAGCTCGGCCAGCTCAGGGGACAGCTCGAAGTCCATCCCCCGGACGCTAGTGGGGGCGTCAGGCCGACTTCCGGCGCTGACGGACGATGCGCCGGCGCTCACGCTCGGTGGCGCCGCCCCACACCCCATCGCGCTCGCGGTTGGCCAGCGCATACTCCAGGCACGCCTCGCGGACAGGGCACTCGGCACAGATGGCCTTGGCCGCCTCGGCCTCCTCGTCGGAGACCGGGTAAAAGATGTCCGGATCGACGCCCCGGCAGGCTGCGCGCTGCCGCCAGGCAAGGTTCATGGGGTGAATCACATCCTCGAAGGCTCGAACGAGTACGGCCAGGCTTCGACTTCGGTTGCCTACCCGCCGTTATGAAGGGGTATTCGGATTCTTTCCCAACCCTGCGACCTCAGTCCAGATTCCCGCGCAGGTCGCTGAGCAGGGATTGCCTGGTTTCGGGCGTCAGGACGGTGGCGTGCTGGTACTCGGGGTGGTTGACCGCCAGCTCCACCGGTTCGGCAGCGAAGCGCTCCACCTGCTCAGGCGTGAGCTCGAAACGCACGTAGTGGACCGAGGCGGTGACCTCCTCGCGGGTGAGCTGCTGGGCGTGGGCTTCGTCGACCACGTTGGGCACCACCTCGCCGCCGAGGCGCAGCTCAAGGGACCGCTCGATGCCCACCAGGCGGGGCAGCCAGTCGAGCATGGCGAGCTTCGAGGTGAGCTCGATGAACAAGGTGGCCGACAGTTGGCCGGGCTCGGGGATGAGCGGGTTGTAGATGTCGAGCTCGGTGCGGATCTGCTCGTCGGTGATGAGCTTTTCGGCCCGGGCCATCTCCTGCACCTGGAACCGGACGGTCTCCCGGTTCTCGAACACCAGCGTGACGATGGGGCCGACGCCGACCCGGCGCACCTTCTTCAAGGCGATGATGCGGTCGCGGTACTCGTCGCGCTGGCGTTCGTAGGCGCGCAGGTCGGCGATGTCGTCGATAGCCAGCTTCACTGTGCGCTCTCCTCGGACGGGATGCCGTAGGCCCGGGCCACGAACTGGAGGGGGTGCATCGGCTTCTTGCCCGTCTCCTGGGTGATGGCGCCGTTGGCCAGGTGGCAGTCGCCGGTGACCACCTCGACGCCCGCGTCGGCCGCCTTCTCGATGGCGTCCTTGAGGGGCTGGGCCACCTTGCGGGCCAGCTCGTAGTTCTCGGCCCGGTAGCCCCAGGTGCCGTCGATGCCCGAGCACTTGTTGACGAGGGTGATCTTGGTGCCGGTCAGCTTCATGAGGTCGCGGCTCTTGAGCCCCATGCTCTGGGCCTGCACGTGGCAGGCCACGTGGTAGGCGACCTGCTCGGGCACCTCGCCTGCGAAGTCGGTGTCGAGCTCAGTGCCCTCGCCCTTGTGCAGTGTCCAGAGGTACTCGCTGGCGTCGTAGGTGTGCTCGGCCACCAGCTTGGCGTCGTCGCCGCCCACGTAGTCGGGGTACTCCTTCTTCAGCACGTAGGCGCACGTGGGCTGGGGCACGACGATGTCCTTGCCCTGGCGCACAGCCTCGGCCAGCACCTTGACGTTTGTCTCGCCCTGCTTGACGAAGTTCTTCACGTCGCCGCCGTCGAGCCACGGCATGCCGCAGCACACCTGGCCCTTGGGCATCTCGCACGCCACGCCGTTGCGCTCGTAGACCTTGACCATGTCCTTGCCGACGTCGGGGTTCTGGTACTCGACGAGGCAGGTGGGGAACAGGGCCACGGTCCGCTGGCGCTTGCGCAGGAAGGGCTTGTTGCGCTTCTTGAACCAGGTGGAGAAGCGCTGCTTGGCGTACGGCGGCAGCAGGCGGTCGGCGGCGATGCCGAACGTCTTCTCCATGGCCCGGCGGGGCAGTGAGTTGGGGGTGCCTGTGACCTTGTTGACCACCGGTGCGGCCACCGTCGACAGCTTGCCCAGCATGTCGGTGCGGCCGAGGAACTGGTCGGTCAGGTCGAGCCCGCTCTGCTCACGGCGCACTGCTTGGGCCCGGAGCATGAGGCGGGGGAAGTCGAGTGCCCACTCGTGCGGGGGGATGTAGGGGCACTTCACGTAACAGATCTTGCACTGGTAGCACTCGTCGACCACCTGGTCCTGCTCGGCCTTGGTCATAGCCGGCACGTCGCCGTCGCGGCGGTCGATGGCGTCGAACATGGTGGGGAACGACGGGCACAGGTTGAAGCAGAGGCGACAGCCGTGGCACAGGTCGTAGACCCGCTCCAGCTCGTGGCGGAGGTCCGGCTCGTCGTAGTAGGCGGGGTGCTTGGGGTCGTACGTTGTCGTCATGTCGTGTCCCGAGTACATGGCGTACGGAATCCGTACGCCATGTACTCGAAAGAACGGCTCAGCTGACGGACTCGAGGCCCTGGGTGAACCGGCCTGCGTGCGACTTCTCGGCCCGGGCGAGGGTCTCGAACCACTCGGCCACCTGGTCGAAGCCCTCTTCGCGGGCGGTGCGGGCGAAGCCCGGGTACATCTCGGTGTACTCGTAGGTCTCGCCCTCGATGGCCGACTTGAGGTTGTCCTCGGTGGCGCCGACGGCCACGCCGGTCACCGGGTCGCCCACCTCGGCCAGGTAGTCGAAGTGCCCGAAGGCATGGCCCGTCTCGCCCTCGGCCACCGACCGGAACAAGGCGGCCACGTCGGGGTAGCCCTCCACGTCGGCCTTCTGGGCGAAGTACAGGTACCGCCGGTTGGCCTGCGACTCGCCTGCGAACGCTTCCTTCAAGTTCTCTTCGGTCTTGCTGCCCTTCAGGTCAGGCATGCGCCTTCCTCTCCTTGTTGTTGCTCTCGTTGGTCTCGGACTGGCACTCGTCGCACACGCCGCGGAAGACGACCTCGGCCTCCCGGATGCGGAACCCCTGCTCCTTGCCCCGTGGCACCTTGACGGCCGGGAACTCGACGTTGACGTCGCGCACCTTGCCGCAACGCTCACACACCAGGTGGTGATGCGCGCCCACGTTGGGGTCGAAACGTCCGGAGCCGGTCCCCAGGTCGAGGACCTGCAGCTCGCCCATCTCGGCCAGGTCGTTGAGCGTCTGGTAGACGGTCTTGAGCGAGATGGTCGGCATCTCCGCCCGGGCGGCGGCGTACACCGACTCGGCGGTGGGGTGGGCCTCGTTGCCGTGCAGCAAGCGAAAGATGCACTGCCGCTGCGGCGTCACCTTGAGGCCGTGCACTCGGAAGAGCTCCGTCAGCTCTGCGGGGGTCTTCACAGCGGCGGTGACACTAACACACAACCATTGGTAATCAACAATGGTTGTTGATTACTGGGGCCTCCAGGTTTCGTTGTCGCACCCCCTGCGTAGGATTCCCCGCCGTGACCACGACCGCAGACGACCTCCACGTCGAGCACCCCGGCCGCCAGAAGCTCGAGCTGGTGCTGGCGATCCTGGCCACGCTGCCCGGGTTGTGGGTGCGCTTCGGCGACGCCCACCTCTCCCACCCGGTCGAGGCCTTGGTGTTCGGCGTGGCCATCATCGGCGCCGCCTTCCTCTTGTCGTGGGGGGCCGAGGTGGCCCAACTCGACATCTCGGCCGGGTTGGCCATCGCCGTGCTGGCCTTCATTGCCGTGTTGCCCGAGTACGCCGTCGACTTCGCCTTGGCCTTGAAGGGCGGCAACGCCTTCGAGGAGTTCGGCCGGGCCTGCCAGTCGGCGGCCGACACAGCCGCCGGGGTCGAGTCGTCGTGCTCGTTGGCGTTGGCCAACATGACGGGCGCCAACCGGCTGCTCATCGGCCTGGGGTGGACGATGGTGGTGTTCGTGGCCTGGCTGGGCTACCGCCGCCGGGGCACACGCATGCGGGGCATCCAATTGGAGCGGTCGCACTCGGTGGAGTTGGCCTTCCTCTCGCTGGCCACCGCCTACTCGCTGACCCTGCCGCTGAAGAGCTCGATCACCCTGGTCGACACCGCCGTGCTGGTGGCCATCTTCGCCGCCTACACCTGGCGCATCTCCCGGGCGCCCGCCGAGGAGCCGCACCTGGTGGGGCCGGCGCGATGGATCGGCGGGTTCCCTACGGCGCCACGACGCACGTCGGTGCTGGCCCTGTTCGCCTTCGCCGCCTTCGTCATCTTCATGGTGGCCGAGCACTTCGCCGAGGCGCTGGTGGCCACCGGCCAGGAGTTCGACATCAGCGAGTTCCTGTTGCTGCAGTGGGTGGCGCCGCTGGCTTCCGAGGCGCCCGAGTTGTTGGTGGCGGGCTTGTACGCCTGGCGCCTCAACACCTCGGCCGGGCTCGGCACCTTGGTGTCGTCGAAGGTGAACCAGTGGACCCTCTTGGTCGGCACCTTGCCGGTGGCCTTCGCCATCGCCTCGTCGTCCACCAACGGGCTGCCGATCGTGTCGGCCCAGCGCGAGGAGCTGTTCCTCACCGCCGCGCAGTCGGTGTTCGCCGTGGCCATCCTCATGAACCTGGAGATGTCGACCAAGGAGGCGATGACCCTGTTCTCGCTCTTCTGGGCCCAGTTCCTCCTGGGAGCGATCGTGCCCGAACAGTGGCATGCTGCCGAGCGAGTGGGGGTGGGGATCTTGTACTTGGTGCTCGGCGCCTATGTGTTCTTCCGACAGGGCCGTTCCACGGGACGGCTGTTGCGGGACGGTTTCCGCACGCCGTTCTCCCAGTTGAGCACCGAGCCGTGAACCGGTCTGCCGGACTGGCACGGCTCCGCGACGAGGAGTTCGACGTGCTCGTGGTCGGCGGCGGGATCACGGGGGCGGGGGTGGCGCTCGACGCCGCCGCGCGCGGGCTGCGGGTGGCGTTGGTCGAGCGCGACGACTTCGCCTCGGGCACGTCGTCGAAGTCGTCCAAGCTGGTGCACGGGGGCCTGCGTTATTTGCAACAGCGCGAGTTCGCCCTGGTCTACGAGAATCTGGCCGAGCGCCAGCGACTGCTGGAGAACGCGCCACACCTGGTGCGGCCGCTGCCGTTCCTGATCCCGCTGTTCTGGCGTGACGGCATCGTGAAGAAGACGGTGGCCAAGACGTACTCCACCGCGTTGTGGCTCTACGACATCACCGGCGGGCTGCGCATCGGCAAGCGCCACAAGCGGGTCTCGGTCGACGAGGCCATGTCGCACCTGCCGGTGCTCAAGCGCGAGTACCTGGTGGCAGGCTTCCTCTACTACGACGCCCAGGCCGACGACGCCCGCCTCACCCTCACGATCCTGCGCACCGCGGTGGTCGAGCACGGGGCGGTGGCGGTCAACTACGCAGCGGTGGCGTCGTTCCTCAAGGACGACGACGGCCGGGTGCGGGGCGCCGTGCTGGCCGACGGCACCGAGGTGCGGGCCTCGTGCGTGGTCAACGCCGCGGGCGTGTGGGCCGACGACGTGCGGGCCCTCGACACCGGCGTGCACCCCGATTCACTGCGGCCCGCCAAGGGCGTGCACATCACCGTGCCGTGGTCGAAGGTGCGCTGCGACATCGCCGCGGTGATCCCCGTGGTGGCCGACCGACGCTCGATCTTCGTGGTGCCGTGGGGCGACCGGGTCTACCTGGGCACCACCGACACCGACTACGACGGGCCGCTCGACCACCCCGTCTGCACGGCCGACGACGTGCGCTACCTGCTCGACGCCTTCAACACCTTCTCGTCCGAGCCTTTGAGCGAAGACGACGTGCTGAGCACGTGGGCCGGGCTGCGCCCGTTGGTGAAGTCGGCGGTCACCGAACGCACCGCCGACCTGTCGCGCCGCCACAACGTGTCGGCCTCGCCCAGCGGCGTCGTGTCGGTGACGGGCGGCAAGCTGACGACCTACCGCAAGATGGCCGCCGACACCGTCGACGAAGTCGTGCGCGTGGTGGGGCGGGGCGCCCGGCGCTCGCCCACCAAACGCCTGCCGTTGCTGGGGGCCGAGGGCACCGACCGGCTGACCGCGCCGGAGGCTGCAGCCCGATTGGGCGTCGACGCCGAACGCTTGGAACACCTGGTGCGCCGTTACGGCGGCGAAGCCCGCACGGTGCTGGCCATGGTGGCGGCCGACCCGGCGTTGGGCGAGCCGCTGGTGCCGGGGCTCCCCTACCTGCGGGCCGAAGCCGTCTACGCCGTGCGCTACGAGATGGCCCACACGCTGGCCGACGTGCTGTCGCGCCGCACCCGGGCACTGCTGCTCGACCGCGAAGCCACGGCAGCGGCGGCGGCCGACGTGGCCGGGGTGGTGGCGTCGGAGGCGGGCTGGTCGGCTTCCGACGTCGAGCGGGAAGTGGCCGCGTTCCTTGAACTGGTCGAGCGAGAGCGTTCGGCGGCCGCCGAAGCTGTCAGCCCAGCCGCGCCAGCATCTTCCTGACCAGGTCGAGGGCCGGCGCCTGGTCCACGTCGCCGGGAGCCCAGGCGAGCACCACCACTTGGAAACGGCCCTTGAACGCCTGGTACGTCTCGGACGTCTGCGTCGACCCGTCGGGCCACCGGTAGTCGACGGAGAAGCGCTGGACTGTCGGGTCGGGCGATGCGGGGCTGGCAAGCATGCTGACGCGAGCGCGGTCCGAACTCTCCTCGTCCTGTTCGCTCTGCAATTGAGCCACCAGGCACGGCGGATAGTCGGGGCGCGCCATGGCGTCGCGAACTGCCGCGGCGGCGACCTCGTCGGGCCACACCGCCACCCACGCCGCCAGCGTCATGTCGCCCTTGCTGAAGAAGCTCGAACCCCGCTCGAATTCCGGCTCCGCGAAGTCGACCCCGAGGCATTCCGCTTCGCCCTCGGTGAGGCCGACGGTGACGCCTGCATCCTCGCCGGACTCCGTCACCCAGCCCTCGCCGAGGTCGGCCGCCGACACCAACGCCCGAGTAGCGGCCGCCTTGTCGGCGCGGGTGGCTTCGTCGCCTCGGTACAGGTCGGTGCCGAACGACAGGCCGAGGTTGAGCGCCAGCCCCACCACCACCAAGGCCCATCGGACGAGCCGGATGCGCGTGCGACTCGCCTTCGGCACTTCCCCGCGTTGCACGGCCTGACCCTACCGACCCGCCGTGTGACAGGCTCTGCGGCCATGGCCATGGAGACGCGCCGGGGGGCGCCCACGCCGCCGATCGACCTGGTGGGGCGCGAGGTCCGACTGGCCGCGCAACGCGTCGAGGTCGACGACGCCCTACTCGCCCGCCTGCAAGGCGTGTGCCCCATCGACACCGACGACGACACGATCGAGCACGGGCGCGACTGGTGGCCGCTCACCATGGTGTGGGCCGTCGCCGGTCAGGTGCCCGCCCAGCCCGCCGTCGTTGCCCGCCCCACATCGGCCGCCGAAGTCGCCGCCCTGCTGGCGCTGTGCAACGAGGCCCGTGTGCCGGTCACCGCCACCGCCGGACGCAGCGGCGTGTGCGGGTCGTCCGTCCCCGTCCACGGCGGGGTCGCCCTCGACCTCTGCGGCCTGTCGGGCATCGTCGCCGTCGACGACGAATCGCTGCTGCTCGACGTGCGCCCGGGCACCTTCGGCGACGTCTTGGAAGACGAGCTCCAGGCCGACCACGACGTGACGCTGGGGCACTGGCCCCAGTCGATGGCCCTGTCCACCGTGGGCGGGTGGCTGGCGTGTCGCGGCGCGGGCCAGTACTCCACCCGCTACGGCAAGATCGAAGACATGGTCGTGGGGCTCGAAGTGGCGCTCGCCGACGGGCGGCTGGTGCGCACCGGCGGCACCGCCCCCCGCTCGGCCGTCGGCCCCGACTTCAACCAGCTGTTCGTGGGCAGCGAAGGCACCCTCGGCGTCATCACCGAAGCGCGCTTGCGCGTGCACCCCAAGCCGCCCGCCGAGCGCCGGGGCGCGTGGGCCTTCCCGTCGTTCGCCGCGGGCCTCGACGCCTGCCGGCGCATCCTGCGCCGGGGCGCCACGCCTGCGGTCCTCCGCCTCTACGACGACATCGAGACCAAGCGGGGCTACGACCTCGACACCCACCTGTTGATCGTGCTCGACGAGGGCGACGCCGCCGTCGTGGATGCCACTTTCGCGGTGGTCGACGACGAGTGCCGAAGCGCCGAGTCGGTCGACGACGCAGTGGTTGCGAAGTGGCTGGCCCATCGCAACGACACCTCCGCCCTGCAGTCGGTCATCAAGCACGGCATCGTGGTCGACACGACCGAGATCGCCGCCCGCTGGGGTGCGCTGCCGGGCATCTACGACGCCGCCCTCGCCGCCCTGCGCGGCGTCGACGGCATGCTGGCCGCCTCCGCCCACCAGTCGCACTCCTACCTCGACGGGGCCTGCGTCTACTTCACGTGGGCGGGCCGTCGCGAGGGCGAGGGGTGGGAGGACGCCTTCTACCGGGAGGCGTGGGACGCGGTCACGACAACCGTCCTGGCGCACGGCGGTGCCCTGTCGCACCACCACGGCGTCGGGCTCAACCGGGGCCGCTTCATGCGCGACGCCCTCGGCCCCGCCTTCGACCTGCTCGTCTCGATGAAGCAGGCCCTCGACCCCAACGGCATCCTCAACCCGGGCAAGCTCGGCCTGCCGTCCCCGTGGGGGGCACCGGCGTGGCCGTAGCCGAGCGCATCGACCTCCGCTCCGCAGGCGAAGCGGCGTTGCTCACGCTGGCCATCGCCGTGCCGCCGGTGGTCATCGTCAGCATCTTGAAGTCCGACGACCCGCCCGGCCAAGAGTCGAACCTGTGGCTGCTGCCGCCGATCGCCCTGCTGAGCGGCTTTGCCGTCGGCGGCTACCTGGCGGGCAAGTGCCAGCGCCGCACCCCGATGATGCACGCCGCGGCCGCAGGCGGCATGGCCTTCGCCGTGCTGTTCGTCTACGGCCTGGGCCGCCGCCTGATCGGTGGCGACGGCGTGGCGTTGACCTACATCATCCGCCTGCTGTTGCTGGCGCAGATCTGCGTGTCGACCGCCCTCCTGGGCGGCTACGTGGCGGGCCGCAGGAGCGCACGGCCATGAGCATCCTCGTGGTCGACGTGGGCACCAGCAGCGTGCGGGCTGGCATCGTGCGCCCGGACGGCGCCGTCGAGCACGTCCACCAGCGCCCGGTGCTGCCCGAGTCGCCCGTGCCTGGCTTCGTGCAGTTCGACGCCGCAGTGATGGCCGCCGCCGTGCTCGACGTCGCCTCTGCGGCGATGGCCGACGCAGGCGGCACCGTGGAGGCCGTCGGCATCGCCAACCAACGGGCGTCCACCATCGTCTGGGACCGGGGCACCGGCGAGCCGGTCGGCCCCGGCATCGGCTGGCAGGACCTGCGCACCGTCGGCATGTGCCTGATGCTGCAGGGCCAGGGCATCCGCCTGGCCCCCAACGCCTCAGCCACCAAGCTGGCCGTGCTGCTCGACATGGCCGACCCCGACCGCACCCGCGACCTGTGCTTCGGCACCGTCGACAGTTGGGTGGCGTGGACGCTGTCGGGCGGCACCGTGCATGCCATCGACGCCAGCAACGCGGCGGTCACCGGGCTGGTGAACAGCGACGCCTCCGGGTGGGCCGAGCACATCCTCGACGCCCTGCGCATCCCGGCGGCGGTGCTGCCCGCCATCGTCGACTCGACCGGCATCGTGGGCACGGCCGACGCCCTCCCCGGCGCCCCGCCCATCGCGGGCATGGCGGGCGACCAGCAGGCATCGCTCGTCGGCCAGGGCTGCGTGCTCCCGGGCCTGGCCAAGGTGACGTTCGGCACCGGCGGCATGCTCGACGTGTGCCTCGGCCCCGAGCGCCCGGCCTTCGAGGCCCGGGGCGAGGGGGGCTGCTTTCCCATCGTGGCCTGGCGCAAGGGCGGCGTCGACACCTGGGGCATCGAAGCGGTGATGCTGTCGGCCGGCTCGTGCGTGGAGTGGCTGCGCGACGACATGGGCCTGCTGACCAGCTCGGCCGAGTCCGACGAGGTGGCGGCGTCGGTCGCCACCACCGGCGACGTGTGGTTCGTGCCCGCCTTGCTCGGCCTGGGCACCCCCACATGGGACTTCGGCGCCCGCGGCACCCTGCTCGGCCTCACCCGAGGCACGGGCCGGGCCGAGGTCGTGCGAGCCGTGCTCGAAGGCATCGCCCATCGCGGCGCCGACTTGGTGGAGGCGGCCGAAGCGGACGGCGACGTGAAGATCGAGACGCTGCGGGTCGACGGCGGCATGAGCGCCAACCAGACGTTCCTGCAAGCGCTGGCCGACGCCACCCAACGGCCCGTCGAGGTCTCCCCCGTCCTGGAAGCCACCACCCTGGGCGCCGCCTACCTGGCGGGCATGGCCGTCGGCGTGTGGGCGGGCGAGCACGACATCGCCGCGGCGTGGTCGCCCCGCCAGACGGTCGAGCCTGGGCGGCGCCCCGACCGTGACCGGTGGCGCAAGGCCGTCGAACGAGCCCGGCAGGCCGTGCCCGAGCTCAGCGCCCTCGACTTCTAGAGCAACGCCCGCAGTTCGTCGCGGCGCAATGCCGCCCGGCGCAAGATGTCGGTGAGCGTGGGTTCGGCCAGTTCGACCTCCAGAGGCACGACGACCCGAGCGCCCGTGCGCTCCTCGTAGAGGAGCACGTGACGATGCGTTCGTCCCTGGAGCACAAAGCCGGCTCGCTCCAACACCCGCTGCACCTCCGCGCCCGATGCCCGCAAGGCACCGACCGTCGGGAACGGTCGGTCGACGACTTCGACGGCGACGACCACTTGTTCCCGTGGCACTGGCGCCTGCCGCAGCAGGGCCGCTTCGCGCAGGCGGTCCACGGCCTGCTCCAGAGACGCGCCCTGGGCCGTCACGTCGCTCCACTGCGTCCGGGCGATCCACCACTCACCGACCCGGGCGACGTTGGCCAACTCGAAGATGATAGGTCCCGATACTATCGGCTCTGGTGCTCATAGTCATCACTCGATTTCGATGCTTGCCCACAATGGGCGAATCCCCGCAGGCCGGACGACCAGAACTCGTCGCCTTCGGGGGGCGCATTCGAGCGCGCCGCGCCGTCCTCGGGCTGAGCCAGGAGGCGTTAGCGGACCGCTGCGAGCTGCACTGGACCTACGTAGGCCAGATCGAGCGGGGGCGGCGAAACGTCAGCCTGCTCAACATCCTTCGACTGGCCAAAGCGTTGGAGGTCGATGCCTCGGAGTTGCTCGTAGGGCTCCCCCGCTCACCCGTATAGCTTTCGCCGCATGTTGATCGAAGGGATGCCGCTCTGGCTGGCCGACACCAACGCCTGGATCGTGGCGCCGTCAGGGCCTGGCGGGGAATGCGTGCTCATCGACGCGCCGCCCGATCCGCAGGCGATCCTCGACCGGCTGGCGCACCACGGGCTGCGGCTGGTGGCGCTGCTCAGCACGCACGGCCACGTCGACCACGTGGGCGGCATCGGCACGGTCGTGCACGCGCACGACCACGACATCGCCGTGCACATCCACGACGGCGACCGGCACATGCTGCTCGACCCCGTGGGCACCAGCGGGGGGTTCGGCGCCTACCTGGCCCAGGCCGAGCTCGACCTGCGCCCGCCCGAGCTGCTCTACGGGCTCGACGACGGCCAGAAGGTGTCGGGGGCGGGCATGACGTTCACGGCCATGCACACGCCAGGCCACACCAAGGGCTCCATGTGCTTCCTGCTGGAGGTCGAGGGACAGCCGCCCGTCCTGTTCAGCGGCGACCACCTGTTCCAGGGATCGATCGGGCGCACCGACCTGCCCGGCGGGTCGTTCGAGGAGCTGGCCCAGTCGATGATCGAGAAGATCCTCCCGATGCCCGACGAGGTGAACGTGCTCCCCGGCCACGGCGGGGTCACCACCATCGGGCAGGAACGGCGGTTCAATCCGTTCCTGCTCGAGTTCCAACAACGTGCCCGAGGTGGGATTTGAACCCACACGCCCTTGCGGGCAAAGGATTTTGAGTCCTCCGCGTCTGCCATTCCGCCACTCGGGCGACGGTCGCCACAATCTATCGGCGTAGCATCGGGCCCATGGCACGACGTCTGCGCAAGCTGTTCGTCCTGGGGGCCCTCGGTGCTGCCGTGCGGTGGTGGCGGGAGAAGAAGCTGGCCGAGAACCAGCGCCGCACCAACTAGGACGGCCGGCGATTCAGGCGGCGAGTTGAAGTGACCCCGGTGGTCGGGTCGCGCGGGTGCGCCCTCTTGGGTCGGTAACGACCAGCGTGCCGTCGGGCTTCAGCTTCTCCGACCATCCCGGTTGATGGCCGAGGTGGTGGTGGCGGCTGCACTTGAGCACGAGGTTGTCGAGGCTCGTGGTACCGCCGTCGTGCCACGCGACCACGTGGTGGGCCTCGCACCACTGCGACGGCCGGTCGCAGCCCTCGAACCGGCAGTGCCGATCCCGCAACACCAACGCCGACCACAGCGGGGCCGGGATGGTGCGGGTCGAGGTGCCGTAGTCGAGGATCGTGCTGCGGCCGTCGGTCACCACTCGGTGGATCGCTGCGTCGCACGCCAGCGCCTGGATCGACGCACCGTCGAGCAGGCCACCGCCGACGAAGGTGCCGCCCTTGCCGGCGCGCAGGGCGTCGTAGTCGACGACCACGTTGAGGTGCGGGCGATGCCTGCCACCGCGTCGGCCTGACTGGTGGTCGAGGAAGAACCTGCACACGTCGACCAGTGCGTCCGCCCGCCGCTGCGACGGCAAGACATCGGGGTCGTCGACCATCGCCAATCGCAACGCCGTCGCCACCGTCTCGCCGCCCAGCGGGTCGAGCGAGCCCGTGAGTTCCCACTGGCCGTCAAGCGTCTGCGACAGGTGGACGCCCTTCTCGAACTTCGGTTCGATGTCGAGCATGGCCTTCCACTGCTGCATGGCCAGCGCGGTGTCGGCCACCGACAGGTCGACCAGCGCCGGCACCACCGTCGCTTCGTGGTCGCTGAACTCCGGCGTGGCGTTGCGCACAATGGCCTGCACCTGGCCGCCGGACAAACTGCCGGACAGCCAGCACTCGGCGGTCATCGGCAGTGTCCGCAGCTTCTTCGCCGTCGAGGCGATCGCTTTGGCGTTGCTCGCCGTCATGCCTGCGTGGTGCCGGAGCCAGGCCGTCATCGACGTGGCTCCGTCGAGCTCCCACAGGGCCTCGGCGTCGAACTCGCCGATCACCCGCGACACCTTGGCGTTCAGCAGGTCGACCAGCTTCAGGACCTCGGCCAAGGCGTCGCCGTCGAGCGGAACGTCCGGTGCTTCGACGGCCTCGCGTAGTGCGGCGATCACGCCCTCATCGTACACACGTTCGATTGCCGCCGCAAGGGAAAATCCCTTGTAAATAAAGGGAATTCAGGCGCCTACGCGGCCGCGCCCAGAGCCTTCAGCAGGTTCTTCGGCGTGTCGCCCGGGCTGACCTTGTACCAAGCCTCGGCGATCTTGCCCTTCTCGTCGATCAGGAAGGCCGAGCGCACGATGCCCCAGTACTTGCGGCCGTACATGCTCTTCTCCGCCCACACGCCGTAGGCCTCGGCCACCGCATGGTCCTCGTCGGCCAGCAGGGGGAAACCCAGGCTGTACTTCTCGTCGAACTTCTTCTGCTTGGCGGGCTTGTCGGGGCTGATCCCCAGGATCACGGTGTCGCCCACCTCGCCTGCGATGTCGCGCAGCCCGCACGATTGCGTCGTACACCCGGGCGTGTCGGCCTTGGGGTAGAAGTACACGAGCACCTTGCGGCCCTTGAAGCTCGACAGCTTCACCTTGTTCTCGGACTGGTCGAGCAGCGTGAAGTCGGGAGCCTTGTCACCTGGCTGTAGCGGCATGAGCCCACGCTAGATGGCAGACACGACGAGCTTCGAGCACGGATCGCTCCGATCAGTCCCATCCCGTCCAGAGCGCGTCCGCCCACGACGGCCACACTCGCTTCAAGGGTTCGACGAGAGTGCCCCCGACCGCGGTGGCGCCCTCGTGTGACGCGAAGAGGAGCCACCTTGCGCCGTCAGACGTGAAGATGCCCTCCGCGCCGTTATAGACGGGCGAGAGGTCGTCGACGGCGACCTCGAAGTCCGGCCCGTACTCACGGAGTTCGACGGCGCGCCGCACGCCCAGTTCTCCAAGAGCTCTCCGAACGGCAAGCGTGGCTGGGCCGTCCTCATCACCGGCACAGAACGCATCCCCGTCCAGGGCCAGCGCTTCGTCTCGCGCCTTGGAGTTGATCGGTTCCCACCAGCCGCCGTGCTCGATCGGCCATCGACGCTCGACCTCGGTCCGCCAACGCAGGCTTTCCTCCGACGTGAGCGTCCGGCGGTACGCGAGCGGCAGCACCGAATCGGGGAGCCGGAGGGTGATCTGCTTGACCCACTCGACGAAGCGGGCGCGCTCGTCATCGATGGCGCGCCCCTCTACATCGCCGGCCTCCCCTGTGGTGAACAGGTCGTCCGCGTTGTAACCGGCGTGGACCAGCGCATCGACGAGCTGTTGGACAGGAGGCAACTCCTCGGGATCCAATCGCTCGACTTCGACTCGGATCGCGTCGAGCACGTTGTATCGAGGGAAGACGTCCTTGGCATCCTCCCTGTAGTGGTAGCCATCCTCTGCCCGGCCCTGGTTTGGAAGTCGCTCGTACGCCTCGATCCAATCGCGACGACGATCGATCAGATAGCGCCGAGCGGCGGTGTGGAGAACAACGTTGGGCTCCATGCACCCACGCTAAGCGGCCGCCGTTTCGTGGCGGGTCAGAAGTATTGCGTCGGGAACGGCACGCCTCAGCCCGCGGCGGCGGCCTCCAGCGCGGCGATGTCGATCTTCTTCATCTGCAACATGGCCTGCGTGGCCCGATACGAGCGATCGGGGTCGGGGTCACCGAGCAGCTCGTGCAAGCGGGTGGGGATCACCTGCCACGACAGGCCGAAGCGGTCCTTGAGCCAGCCGCATGTGCTCACCTCACCGCCCTCGACCAGCGCGTCCCAGTAGTGGTCGACCTCGTCCTGGTCGGCGCAGGCGATCTGGAACGACACTGCCTCGGTGAACGGGAATTGCGGCCCGCCGTTGATGCCGAGGAACTGCTGGCCGTCGAGCTCGAAGCTCACAGTCATCACCGTGCCCTCCGGTCCCGGAGAGTCCGGCCCGTACCTGACCACGTCGTTGACCCGGGAGTTGGGGAACAACGAGACGTACAACTCGGCGGCCTCTTCTGCCTGGCCGTCGAACCACAAGGACGGGATGATCTTCTGCACGCCCCGACCCTACGCCTCCAGTCGCTTCACCAACTCCGCCACGTACCGCCGCCGCAGGTCGCGCACCTCCGGCCGCGTGGCCAACAACAGCAGCTCCCCGTGCCCGCACACGGCGTCGGCCTCCTCCAGCAACCGCAGCCACTCCCGCAGCGCGTCGGCCATGCCAGGGAACACCGGCACGTCGAGCGAGACGACGTCGTCGCCCCGGTCGAGGGCGGCCATGGCCTGCTCGCGGGTGATGCGGCGGACCGGCTGGTACCGCGAGAGGATGTCGCCGATGAGCCGCGCCAGCCGATGCGAGACCTCTGCGGTGGACCCGTCGGAGTGGTCGCTGATCTCGATGAGCTTGAGCTCGCGGATGAGGTCGTCCTGGTGGTCCTGCGATTCCAGGAACAGCCGCACCGGCACGTCGTCGATGCGCACGCTTCCGGCCACACGGAGACGATAGGCGCGTGCAGTCCGCCGACATCAGGTTGATGCGTGTCGAGGAGGCCGACGACGTGGCCGCGCTGGTCGTGCACGCCAACGCCGAGAACCTCGCCGCCTTTCCGCCCACCATCGCCGCGGGCTACCGCGACGAGATCGTGCGCATCGCCGGACGGCTGTCAGGTGCCGAGACCTACGTCGCCGACCTCGACGGCGAGGTCGTCGGCACCGTCAGCCTGGTCACCGACGCCGGCCACGACGGCCACCCGTGGCCGCCGAACGGCGCGGTGATTCGGTTCCTCGCCGTGGCGCCGAACCACGCAGGCCGACAGCTCGGCAGGCGGCTCACCGAGACCTGCGTCGACCGTGCCCGTGCCCTCGGCGCCGCCTTCGTCGGCCTCCACACCGCTCCGGTCATGACGGCGGCCCGGCGCATCTACGAACGGGCAGGGTTCGTGCGAGCCCCGGACCACGATTTCTCCCCCGCCGCCCATTACGGTGACGCCGACCCCGACGACCCCCCGTGGGGACTGGCGTACGTGCTGCGCTTCGACTGACCACACCGCCGATGAGGATCGAACTCCCCGCCGACCCGACCAGTGCAGGCCTCGCTCGCGAGGCCGTCCGCACCGCGTGCAAGGGCCTGGCCGTCGACCTCGACTCGTTGATGCTGTGCACCTCCGAGTTGGTGACCAACGCCGTGCTCCACGGCCGCCCGCCCATCGAGCTCGTGGTGGCCGTCGACGGCCCGGGCGTGCGCATCTCGGTCTGCGACGCGGGCGACGGCACGGTGCGTCGGCGGCGGCCTGTCACCGCCGACACCCTCAGCGGACGGGGGCTCGACATCGTGGAGGCACTGGCGTCGGCGTGGGGCAGCGACGCCACGAGGTCCGGCACCGGGACCGGGAAGGTCACCTGGTTCGAGATGCGGACGGCGTGAGCGCTGTGGTCGGGAGGCCGGCCGCACTCGCTGCCGCCCTCCCGATCACCGCCGTCAGCAGGTCGCTTCGCTCCACCGACATCGCGCTTCACGACATCGGATCGCAAGCCACGTACCCGAGCGCGGCGAGCTCTACTCGCGGCTGAGCACAAAAAGGCAGACGTCGTCCTGGCGGCCCGCCGGGTCAAGGTTGGCGTCGAGCAACGCCTGGCTGATGGCGTCGGCCGTGGTGGCCTCGCCCCCCACTGTGGCCACCAACCGGTCGAGTCCCTGGGACAGCGGCTCGTCGCGGCGTTCGACCAACCCGTCGGTGAACAGGACCACCGAATCGCCTGCAGCCAGCGTCACCGAGTACGGCTCGTGCAGCTGGAGGTCCGACACCCCCAACGGCGGGTGCGTCGGCAACGGCCCCGGCAGCGCCGCCTCGCCCGACGCCCGCCGGTGGATGAGCGGCGGATGCCCGGCACTGGCCCACTCCAGCCTGCCGGTGGCGGGCTCGTAGATCGCCACCACCGCGGTGGCGAACGGGGCCGAGAAGCCCAGCGCCACCAATCGGTGCATCGCCGCGATGACGGCCATGGGCCGAGGGTCGACCACTGCGCACATGCGCATGCTGTTGCGCAGCTGCCCCACCGCTTCGGCCGCCTGCACGCCCTTGCCCGCCACGTCGCCCACCGTCAGCAACACCAACCCGCCGTCGAGCGGGAACACGTCGTACCAGTCGCCGCCCACGCCGACGTTCTCCGACGCCGCCAGGTAGTGGGCCGACAGCGCCGTGCCCGGCAACTCCGGCAACTCCTTGGGGATGATGGCGGCCTGCAGGATCTTCACGGTCTCGTGCTCTTCCTGCAGTCGTTGCTCGCTGCGGTGCAGCGCCCGTTCCACCAACCGCTGGTCGGTGACGTCCTGCACGGTGCCGCGGGTGGACGTGATCGAACCGTCACGCCCCTTGTTGGCCTCGCCGGTGATCACCACCGTGCGCTGCTCGCCGTCGGGACGGGTGATCGTCTGCTCGATCTGGAAGGCCGTGCCGGTCGAGGCCGCCTCGTCGAAGGCTGCCTGCACCAGCTCCACGCCCTCGGGCGACAACAGCGACAGGAACCGCGTGCGCTCCGGGCCCACCTCGGGGCCGAAGCCGCAGATCCGGTAGAACTCCTCCGACCATGTGACGGTGTCGTCGTCGGCGTCCCAGCGCCAACTGCCGACATGGGCGATGCGCTGTGCCTCGGCCAACGCCTCTTGGTGCTCCAGCAACTCGCGCTCGCGCACGGCTCGCTCGGTGACGTCACGCCACACCAAGAACAATCGGTCGGCGATGCGCGAGGCCCGGATGTCGAAGACGCCCCACAGGCGTGTGCCCTCGATGACGTCTTCGTACTCCAGGTGTTCGAGCACCAAAGGCTCGCCCGTGTCGGCGATGCGCAGGTACTGCTCGAAGAGCGTGCTCTCGGCCAGCATGGGCCACGCCCCCGACATCAGCCGGCCCTTGAGTTCTTCCGGGGGGCGTCCGCCGATCTCCTCCACCGCCCGGTTGACGTAGTCGATGTGGAGGTCGACCACGCGTCCCCTTGCGTCGCGCACCGGCGAGCACATCATCACCGACTCGAGCATGTTGTCGATGGCTTGGCGGAAGCGGTCTTCCTGCGCCTCGATCTCCAGGGCCCGGATCTCGTCGGCGGCTTGCTGCAACGCCTCGCGAGCCTGGACGGCCTCCGTCACGTCGACGGCGTGCACGAGGATGCCCACCACGTCGCCGGACGGTCCGGGCACCGGCTGGTAGGTGAAGTCGACGAAGCGTTCCTCGGGCCCGCCCGAGGGCCCCCGTTCGAGGGCCACGCGCACCTCGCGCCCCACATACGGGCGACCGGTTTCGCGCACCTCGTCGAGCAGGGCGACGAAGCCTTGGCCTTCGGCTTCGGGGATCGACTCGATGACCGAGCGCCCCAGCGTGGGCCGGCCGCCGACGGTCTCCAGATACCGCTGGTTGGCGAAGCGGAACACGTGGTCGGGGCCTTCGAGGTAGGCCACCAGCGCGGGCAGCGCCTCGAACAGGTCTTCGAGCCCGGCGATGGCCTCCGGTGCCGAAACGGGGCGCGGCGCGCTCACGCCCACTCCCCCCGGTCCGCCGGCTTGCTGTTCACGGTGGCGTACTTCGACAACACGGCGCCGACTCCCTCGAAAATCACCGACATGTGCCGGCGGCGGTGTCCGAATTGTGCACGCTTGTGACGAAGGAGCGCCGGCACCGGGCTCCCCGGCTACCGTGCCCGCTCGCATGTACCGCTTCGCCCTCCGCCCCCGTTGGCTCGTCGGCCACGTCGTGGCGCTGGCGTTGGTGGTGGGCCTGGCCGGCCTCGGTTTCTGGCAACTGGGCCGCCTCGACGAGCGCAAGGCGTTCAACGAACAGTTCCGCCGCCGGTCGGAGACGACGGTGGCCCTCGACCAGGTGGCATCCCCCGACAACGTGCCCGACGACGCCGTCTTCCGTCGGGTGCGGGTCACAGGGCGCTTCGACGCGGGCACCGAAGCGTTGGTGCGCTTCCGCATCCGCGACGGCCTGCCCGGTTATGAGGCGTTGACCCCGCTGGTGGTCAACGGGCGCACGGCGGTGCTCGTCGATCGTGGCTGGCTGCCGCTCGACATGGGCGACGCCCTGCGACCCGACACGGCAGTGCCGCCGGGTGAGGTGACGGTGACCGGACTCCTGTTGGAGGGCGAAGGCGCGGGGCGTTTCCGCCCCGAGCAACGCCCGGACGGACGCCTGGTCGTCGGCGCCGTCACCGTCGCCGAATTGGAACGAAGGCTCGGCTACGACCTGTACCCCGGCTTCGTCCAACTGCAAGATCCCGACGACCCCGACCGCTTCCCGGCACCGCTGCCCGAGCCCGACCTCAGCGAAGGGCCGCACCTGACATACGCCATGCAGTGGTTCTCGTTCGCCACCATCGCCGCGGGCGGCTGGGTGCTGTTGGTGCGGGCGTCTGCTAAGCGACAGCGCTCTCGGCCGCCGGGTCCCACGACGCCAGGTCACTGAGCCTGCGGTCGTTCGAGAAGACCTCGACGATCGGCTGGCGGACGCCGATCCGCTTCATCAGCTTCTCGACCTCCATCTCCTGGTTCCACAGCGTCAAGGTGACGACCACGCCTCCCTGGCCGGCGCGGGCGGTGCGGCCCGAGCGATGCAGGTAGGCCTTGTGGTCCTCGGGCGGGTCGAAGTGCACGACCACGTCGATGTCGTCGACGTGAATGCCGCGGGCGGCCACGTCGGTGGCCACCAGGGCGGGCAGCTTGCCCTCGGAGAAATCGGCCAATGCCCGCTCCCGCTGCGTCTGGCGCAGGTCGCCGTGGATGGCGGCGGCCTTGACGCCTTCACGCTGGAGCTGTGTGACCAGGCGGTCGGCGCCGCGCTTGGTGCGCACGAACAGCAAGGTGCGGAAGTGCGAGCGGGCGATGGCGGCAGCCACCTTGGGCTTGTCCATCTGGTGCACCTTGAGGAACCGGTGCTGCATCTGCTCGACGGTCTGCTTGGGCGACTCGAGCTCGTGGCGCACCGGGTTGGTGAGGTAGTTCTTCACCAGGTAGTCGATCTCGCCGTCGAGGGTGGCCGAGAACAGCAGCGTCTGGTGCTCGTGAGTCATGCGCCGCAGCACCCATTCGACCTGGGGCAGGAAGCCCATGTCGGCCATGCGGTCGGCTTCGTCGAGGACGAGGCACTGCACCTTGTCGACCTTGAGCTCGTTGCGATCGCCGAGGTCGATGAGGCGGCCGGGGGTGGCCACCACGATGTCGGCGCCCCGCTTGAGGGCCTTGATCTGGCGGTCCATGCTGGCGCCGCCGTAGAGGGCGGCGACCTTGAGGCCCGCAGCCTCGGCCAAAGGTGCGAGGACCTCGTACACCTGGCCCGCCAGCTCGCGGGTGGGGACGAGGATCAGCGCATGGGGACGGCCCGGCTTGGCGGGCGGTGCGTCCTGCAGGCGCTGGAGGACGGGGAGGCCGAAGGCCAGGGTCTTGCCCGAGCCCGTCTGGGCCTTGCCGCAGACATCACGGCCGTCGATGGCATCGGCGATGGTGAGGGTCTGGATGGCGAACGGTTCGTTGATGCCCCGTTCGGCCAACGCCGCCACAAGCTCGGGCGAGACGCCGAGCGCGGCGAAGGTGGTGGTCACGTACGTTGCTCCTGTTCAGTTTCGGGTGGGCCTGCCTCACACCCGATCGAACCGAAAGAAGCCGAGGTGGGCCCGCGAACGTCGCCTCGTGCGACTGCTCGCACTCCCAGGGTACCCGGTACACTGGTCCCGTTCGCGCACTTCTGCCGAACGACCCCTCCAAAGGAAGTTCTGTATGCCTTCGCGCGCCGACCTGCGCAACGTGGCGATCGTCGCCCACGTCGACCACGGAAAGACCACCCTGGTGGACGCCATGCTCTGGCAGTCCGGTGCTTTCCGCGCCAACCAGGACGTCAACGAGCGGGTGCTCGACTCCATGGACCTCGAGCGCGAGAAGGGCATCACCATCCTCGCCAAGAACACCGCCGTGCGCCACGGCGACGTGAAGATCAACATCATCGACACCCCGGGCCACGCCGACTTCGGCGGCGAGGTCGAACGAGGGCTGACGATGGTCGACGGCGTGCTGTTGCTGGTCGACGCCTCCGAGGGGCCGCTGCCCCAGACCCGCTTCGTGCTGCGCAAGGCGTTGGAGTCGAAGCTGCCGGTGATCCTGGTGGTCAACAAGGTCGACCGCCCCGACGCCCGCATCAAGGAAGTGGTCGACGAGGTCTACGAGCTGTTCATCGACCTGGGCGCCGACGAGCACCAGATCGACTTCCCCATCGTCTACTGCAACGCCAGGGCGGGCCGGGCCTCGCTCGACCCCGCCGATGTCGGCACCGACCTGGAGCCGTTGTTCCAGACGCTGTTCACCGCCATCCCGGCGCCCACATACGACGAGGGCCACGCCTTGCAGGCGCTGGTGACCAACCTCGACGCCTCTCCCTACGTCGGCCGCCTGGCGATCTGCCGGGTGATGCACGGCACCATCCGCAAGGGCCAGCAGGTGGCGTGGTGCCGGGTCGACGGCCGCATCGAGAAGGTCAAGGTCACCGAGATGTACGTGACCGAGTCGCTGGAGCGGGTCGACGCCGCCGAAGCCGGTCCGGGCGAGATCATCGCCGTGGCGGGCCTGCCCGACGTCACCATCGGCGAGACGCTGGCCGATCCCGACGACCCGGTGGCGCTCCCGGTCATCGCCGTCGACGAGCCCTCGCTGGGCATGACCATCGGCGTCAACACCTCGCCGCTGGCGGGTCGCGACGGCAACAAGCTGACGGCCCGGCTGCTGAAGGCCCGGCTCGACGCCGAGCTCATCGGCAACGTGTCGTTGAAGGTGCTGCCGACCGAGCGACCCGACACGTGGGAGGTCCAGGGCCGCGGCGAGCTGCAGTTGGCCGTGCTGGTGGAGATGATGCGCCGTGAGGGCTTCGAGCTCACGGTGGGCAAGCCCCAGGTCATCACCAAGCTGATCGACGGCAAGGTCTACGAGCCCATGGAGCGCTTGGCCATTGACGTGCCCGAGGACTTCCTCGGCGTGGTCACCCAGTTGCTGGCCCTGCGCAAGGGACGCATGGAGCAGATGGTCAACCACGGCACCGGCTGGGTGCGGTTGGAGTACCTGGTGCCCGCCCGGGGGTTGATCGGCTTCCGCACCGAGTTCCTCACCGAGACGCGGGGCACCGGCATGCTGCACCACGTCTTCGACCGCTTCGAACCGTGGCACGGCGAACTGCGCACCCGGGCCGCAGGCTCGTTGGTGGCCGACCGCACCGGTGTCACCACCATGTACGCGCTGATGAACTTGCAGGAGCGCGGCGCCCTGTTCGTGAGCCCCGGCGTCGACGTCTACGAGGGCATGATCGTGGGTGAGAACGCCAGGTCCGAGGACATGGACGTCAACCCCACCAAGGAGAAGAAGCTCACCAACATCCGGTCGTCCACGGCCGACGAGTTGGTGCGGCTGATCCCGCCCAAGCTGCTGTCGCTTGAGCAGGCGCTGGAGTTCATCCGCGAGGACGAGTGCGTGGAGGTCACGCCCACGTCGGTGCGCATCCGCAAGGTCGTGCTCGACCAGACCGCCCGCGGCCGCTCCGCCAAACGCGCCAAGCAATAACCCCCCGAAGTTGCGTAGGAATCGCGCCGTTTTCCGGCGCGATTCCTACACAACCTCAGAACGGCCGGCGGTCACCCGGCGTCGAGCGCTCGGCGCATGGCCGCCACTGCGTCGCCGATCTGCTCGGGGGCGGCGCCGTCGAGCAGCAGCCGCATCAACGCCGACGCCACCACGACCCCGTCGGCTTCGGCCGCCGCTTCCACCGCTTGATCCGGGGTGGAGATGCCGAAGCCCACGATCACCGGCTTGTCGGTGACCGCCTTCATGCGCTTGGCCAGCACGCCGGCCGACTGGGCCACCGACTGGCGCTCGCCGGTGATGCCCATGACCGACACCGCGTAGACGAAGCCCTGCGAGCGGCGGCACAGCTCGGCCAGCCGGTCGTCGGGCGTGACCGGGGCGGCCAGCAGCACCGTTTCCACGGAGGCGTCGGCGGCCGCCCGGCCCCAGTCGTCGAGCTCCTCCAGCGCCACGTCGGGCACGATCGCCCCGCACACGCCATTGTCGGCCAGCGAACGGGCGAAGCGCCGGTGGCCGGTACGGAAGACGATGTTGTAGTACGTCATGGCCACCAAGGGGACGCCGACGTCGACGCCCCGCAGTTCACCGAGGATGCCCGCCGGGGTGGCGCCCAGTTCCAGCGCCCGCTGCGACGCCTCTTGGATGGTGGGGCCGTCCATGACCGGGTCGGAGAAGGGGATGCCTACTTCGATGGCGTCGGCACCGGCGTCGGCCATGGCCCGCAGTACCTCGGTCCACTGGTCGCCGAGGCCGCCGGTCACGTAGGGGACCAACAGCTTGCGCCCGGCGTCACGCCGCTCCCGCAGGTGGGCTTCGAGCTTCATGTGCGGGCGTCCAGCACCTTCATGACCTGCTCGGCGTCCTTGTCGCCCCGGCCCGACAGGGTGACCATGACCGTCGAGCCCGCGGGCAGTTCGTCGGTGCCCGCGGCCCGGATGACCCAGGCCACCGCGTGCGCCGATTCCAGTGCGGGGATGATGCCTTCGGTGCGGGCCAGCAACTGCAAGGCGTCGAGCACTTCGGCGTCGCCCGCGGCCACGTAGCGGGCCCGCCCGATCGACGACAGGTGGGCATGCTCGGGGCCGACGCCCGGGTAGTCGAGGCCCGCGGAGATCGAGTGCGCCTCCAAGACCTGGCCGTGCTCGTCCTGCAACAGGAACGACTTGGAGCCGTGCACCACGCCGGGCACGCCGTGGCCGATGGCGGCGCCGCCCTCGGGCTCCACGCCGATGAGCTTGGCGTTGGTGTCGACGAAGCCGGCAAAGGTGCCCGCGGCATTCGACCCGCCGCCCACGCACGCCACCACGTAGTCGGGGTCGGCGCCGTCGAGCACGGCCCGGCACTGCTCGCGGGCCTCCTCCCCCACCACCCGCTGGAGCTCGCGCACCATCCACGGGTAGGGGTGCGGCCCCATGACGGAACCAAGGCAGTAGTGGGTTGTCTCCACCGTCGCCACCCAGTCGCGCAGCGCCTCGTTGATGGCGTCCTTCAAGGTGCGGCTGCCCGACGACGCGGGCCGTACCTCGGCACCCAGCAAGTTCATGCGGAAGACGTTGAGGGCTTGGCGCTCGATGTCGACTTCACCCATGTAGACGACGCATTCGAGCCCGAACATGGCGCACGCGGTGGCGGTGGCCACGCCGTGCTGGCCCGCACCGGTCTCGGCCACCACGCGGGTCTTGCCCATGCGCTTGGTCAGCAGCGCTTGGCCGATGACGTTGTTGATCGTGTGCGACCCCGTGTGGGTCAGGTCCTCGCGCTTGAGCAGCACCCGCACGCCCAAGCGTTCCGACAACCGCGTGCACTCGGTAACCGGCGTCGGCCGGCCGCCGTAGTCGCGCAAGAGGCGGGCGTACTCGTCGCGAAAGGCATCGTCGGCCCACGCCTCGGTGAAGGCGGCCTCCAGCTCCAGGCAGGCGGGCACCAGCGACTCGGGCATGAAGCGCCCGCCGAACTCGCCGAAGCGCCCGTCGGCCGCAGGCGTGCCCATGAGCGTCACAGCGAGTCCTCCTGCCAGTCGTAGGGACCGTCGCCCGCGCCTTCGTAGGCCGGCGCTTCGGCCGCCTTGGCATTGGCCACGAAAGCCCGCACCTTGCGGGGGTCCTTGTGCCCCGGCGAGGCCTCGAGCCCCGACGCGGCGTCGACACCCCACGGGTGTACGCGCACGATGGCCTCGGCCACGTTGTCGGGGGTGAGGCCGCCCGCCAGCATCAGGCGGCAGCCGTCGGGCACGCCTTCGGCGAGCCGCCAGTCGAACACCTGGCCCGAACCGGGCGACGGCGCATCGAGCATCACGATGTCGGCCCCGTAGTCGAGGGCGTCGCGCACGGCGGCGTCTCCCGCTGCGAACACCTTGATGACCATGGGCACGCGGCGGCGGATCCACTTCGACTGCTCGGCGGTCTCACGCCCGTGCAACTGGGCGCCCTTCAACCCGGCGGCATTGACGATCTCCACCACCCGCTCGGGAGCGTGGTCGCGGAACACGCCCACGGTCACCACCTCAGGGGGCAGCCGCTTGACGATGTCGGCGGCCACCGACGGGGCGATCTGGCGCGTGGACGGGGCGAAGACGAAGCCCACGGCGTCGGCCCCCATGGCCACCGCCAACAGGGCGTCCTCTTCGCTGGTCGTGCCGCAGACCTTCACGAACACGACTGCAACCTCCGCACGGCGGCGGCCGGGTCGTCGCTGCGCACCAGCGTCTCGCCCACCAACACGGCGTCGTAGCCCGCATCGCGCAATCGCGCCGCGTCGGCCCCGTCGCGGATGCCCGACTCGGCCACCTTGACCACGCTGTCGGGGATGGCCTTCGCCACCCGCACGGCGCGGTCGGTGTCGACCTCGAAGGTGACCAGGTCGCGCTGGTTCACGCCCACGATCGAGGCGCCGGTGGCCAAGGCCCGCTCCACCTCACGCTCGTCGTGGGTCTCCACCAAGACGCTCAGGTGCAGTTCGGCGGCCAGCTCGGAGAACGCTCGCAGTTCGGCGTCGTCGAGGGCGGCCACGATCAGGAGCACGGCGTCGCCACCCATGAGGCGGGCGTCGCAGACATCGCGTTCGGAGACGGTGAAGTCCTTGCGCAACACCGGCAGGTCGACAGCGCTGCGGGCTTCGCCCAAGTCGGCCGGCGAGCCGCCGAAGAAGTCGACATCGGTGAGCACCGACAGGCATGCCGCCCCGCCCTCGGCGTACGACTTGGCCAGCAGCGACGGCACCAGGTCGACCGCCAGGTCGCCCTTCGACGGGGAACGGCGCTTGACCTCGGCCACCACCGACAAGCCCTCGCCGGCCAGCGCGCCCCGGAACGGCCGCACGTCGGCTCCGGTGGCCCGGGCCTCGTCGATCAGTCGCTCCAAGGGGCGCGTGTCGGCCCCGGCAGCCTCGCGGTGAGCGGCGACGATGCGATCGAGGTAGGTCGACACGGGAGATGCAGCCTACCGGCCGCGCCGGTCAGTCCTCCGGCTCGGTGGTGGGCGACGACGAGCTGGTCGACGAGGTCGGCCGCGTGGTGCCGGTCGGCTTGGTGGTCGTGGTCGACGACGAGGTGGTCGTCGGGGGCGGGACAACGCAGTCGGGCAGCTTCAACGGGAACGTGCCGTCGTCGCCCACGAACACCGACAACGGCTGCTGCCCGCCCCGTTGGCAGCGCACCCGCCACAACGCCCGCCCCGCCGAGTCGGTGAGCTGCACGGCGTTGCCGTCGATGCGCCAGTCGCCTTGCCCCACCAGCTCGACCCGCACGCCCGGCACCGGCACCGCTCGCACGATGCCCTTGGCGTCGACGGATTGCAGCGTCACCTGCACGAGCAGGTTGGCGGGCTCCCCCGTCACCGGCGGGTCAGGTGCCAGCGCGGAACCCACGTTCACGCCTTGGTAGCGCTCAACCCGCAAGGTGAGCGTCTTCGTCTCTGTCTCCTCCAGGAAGAACAGCTCCGGTTTCACCAGGGCCAGGTCGGGCGCCCGGAAAGCGCGGACCCGCCAGCGGCCGCCCTTGATGTTGGGCAAGGCAAATGTGCCGTCAGGCGCGGTGGGCAAGTCGAAGAAAGCAACTCCGTCGTCGACCAGCCGCTCGAAGTGCACGATGGCGCCGGGCACGGCACCGTCGGGAGCAGCCACCACGCCGTTGATGGTGGCTCGCCCTGGCGTGAGCGGGATGGTGCTGGTGACACGCCCCGGCACCTCCTTGAGCATGACGCCGCTGTAGTCGGGCACCGCCGTGGTCGACGGTCGCGGCTTGGTGGTGGGCGGGGCAGGCAAGGGCTTGACGCCGCCCGTCGAGCAGCCCGCCAGTGCGACGGCCAGCAGCAACGCAGCGCGCTTCACGGCACCAGGGGCAGCGGTCGCACCTCGGCGGGACTGCCGGCCACGGTTGCCGCCACAGGCGGCTCCACATCGCGACGGACGTAGGCCAACGCCACCGTGCCCACGACGCTGGTGAGCACGCCGGCTTCGGTGCCGTCGACCTCGACGGTGGCGCCCGGCTCAGCCGGTCCTTGGAGGACCACGCCGCGCAGGCGACGCGGCACGTTGCCGCCCCGCGAGTCGATGCGGGCCACCAGCTCCTGGCCGGTGTAACAGCCCTTGGTGAAGCTCACGGTGCGGTCGACGATGCCCGCCTCGGCAGGGATCGTCTTCTCCGTGAGCTCGGCGCCCATGGCGGGCCAGCCGTGCTCGATGCGCAGGCGCTCGTAGGCCCCGAGGTCGCACAGCGGCACGCCGTCGGGGACGGCGATATCGACCCCCAGGAGGTCGCCGCCCGTGCCGAAGGCGGGGACCGCCACCACGGCACCCTCGGGCTCGGTGCCGCGCACGGCCAGGCAGCGCCAGTCGCCCACCATCTCCAACTCCGCCTTCACCCGCAGCTTGAACCGGTTGAGCCGGGCCAGCACGGCCTCGCCGTGCCCGGCCTCGACGTCGAGGACCAGTTCGTCTTCGGCCGTGCGGGTCACCCGGAGCAGGGCGTCGACCTTGCCTTGGGGCTGCAACAGGAACGACCACGCCGAGCCCCCCACCGGCAACGCCGCCACGTCCTGGCTCAACTGGCCCTGGAGGAACGACACGGCGTCGGGTCCGACGGCCCGCAGCACGTCGCGAGGCAGCCACACCGCGCCGGTGCCGTCCCGGAGCGTCTCGTAATCGCCCATCAGGTCAACGATTGTGGCGCGCTGCGGTCATGCGCCGGGCCGCGGGCACGGCAGCGAGCAACGCGGCGGCCTTGTTGCGGCACTCCAGGTCTTCCGCCGCAGGGTCGCTGTCGACCACGATTCCGGCGCCCGCCTGCACCGAGGCCAGGCCGTCGGGGCGCACGAACATGGTGCGGATGGCGATGGCGGTGTCGACGTTGCCGGAGAAGTCGATGTAGCCGACGACGCCCGCGTACGGCCCCCGTTTCATCGGTTCGAGCTCGTCGATGATCTCCATGGCCCGCACCTTGGGCGCACCCGAGACGGTGCCCGCCGGGAGGGTGGCCCGCAAGACGTCGATGGGGCCAAGGCCCTGGCGCAACCGCCCTGTCACCTGCGAGGTCATGTGCATGACGTGGCTGTAGTGCTCCAGCGTCATGAGCTCGTCGACCTGCTCGGTGCCGAACTCGACCACCCGGCCCACGTCGTTGCGGGCCAGGTCGACGAGCATGACGTGCTCGGCGATCTCCTTGGGGTGCTCGCGCAACTCGGCCGCCATGCGACGGTCGTCTTCCTCGGTGCGACCCCGGCGGCGGGTGCCCGCGATGGGCCGGGAGATCACCGTGCCGTCGACCAGCTTCACCATGGGCTCGGGCGACGAGCCGATGACCGACAGCTCGGGATGGCGCATGAAGTACATGTAGGGCGACGGGTTGACCTGGCGCAGCGCCCGGTAGAAGTCGAACGGCAAGGCGTCGAGTTGCAGGTCGAAGCGCTGCGACAGCACCACCTGGAAGATGTCGCCCGCCAGGATGTACTCGCGGGCCGCTTCGACGGCACGGGCGTAGTCGTCGGGCGAGGTACAGCGGTGCACGTCGGCCAGCCCCTCCTCCCGGGTGGGGGGCTCCAACACCGGCTCGTCGAGCGGACGGGCGCCGTCGCGGGCCAAGCCGTCGAGCCGGGCCGCGGCCTCGTCGTAGGCGCGGTCGAGGTCGGCCTCGGTGGCGTCGTCGGGGATCCAGGCGTTGGCCACCAGCACCACCCGCTGTTGCCAGTGGTCGTAGGCCGCCAACTCGCTGATCACCGACAGCACGGCGTCGGGGTAGTTGCGGTCGTCGGGCGGCACGTTGGGCAGCCGCTCCACCTCGCGCACCACGTCGTAGCCGAGGTAGCCGACCACGCCGCTGTGCAGCGGCGGCAGCTCGGGCAACTGCGGCGCCCGGTAGCGGGCCAGCACGCCTTCGAGGGTGGCGAGGATGCCGCGGTCGAGGGGGATCGACGGGTGGACCGTGGCATCGACGGTCACCTGGTTGCCCCGCGCCGTGAACGTCACCGCCGGGCGGCGGCCGACGAACGACCACCGGCTCCAGCGTTCGCGCTCCACCGACTCCAGCAGGAAGCCGGGCTCGTCGCCCACCGTGCGCAGGAAGGCGGACACGGGCGTCGTCAGGTCGCCCACCACGTGGCGCCACAGGGGCACCACCGTGTGGTCGCGCGCCAGCGCCCGGAACTCCTCCCTACTGGGGCTCGTCACCGAAGGCGCGGTAGAAGCACGTGAACTCGCCGGTGTGGCAGGCCCCGCCGCCCACCTGCTCGACGAGGAAGAGGAGGGCGTCGCTGTCGCAGTCGTAGCGGGCTTCGACAACCTTTTGGATGTCGCCGCTGGTGTCGCCCTTGGCCCAGCGCTCCTGGCGCGACCGGCTCCAATAGACCATGCGGCCGGTGTCGAGGGTCTCCTGCAGGGTGGCCTCGTTCATCCACGCCAGCATGAGCACCTGGCCGGTGGCCTTGTCCTGGGCGATGGCGGGGACCAGCCCCTGTTCGTTGTACTTGATCGCTGTCATAGGTAGAGCCCCGTGCCTGATTCGATGCGTTCCGAGGCCACCGCGTGGATGTCGCGTTCGCGCAGGATGAGGTACTCCTCGCCTCGCACCTCGACCTCGTAACGGTCTTCGGGATTGAACAGCACGCGGTCCCCCGTCTTGATGTTGCGGACATGCGGCCCCACGGCCACCACCTCGGCCCACGCCAGGCGCTTCGACACCTGGGCGGTGGCGGGGATCAGGATGCCGGCACGCGACCGCCGCTCGCCTTCGGTTTGCGGGATCTGCACCAGCACCCGGTCGGCCAGCATGATGATCGGCTGCTTGAGGTCGTCAGGTGCCACCCCTGGCACGGTAGCGGCAGCGCCCCGCCAATCTCGAAGTTGCGTAGAAATCGCGCCGTTTTCCAGCGCGATCCCTACGCAACTTCAGTCGGCGCGCAGGTCGTCGAACAGCGAGGTCGAGAAGTACCGCTCCACGCGGTCGCACAAGACGGTGGCGACGTTGTGCCCCGGCCCCAGCCGTCGGGCCATAGCCCGGGCACCGGCCACGTTGAGCCCGCTCGACGGGCCGACGCCGAGGCCGCGGGCGCACAGTTCCCGCGCCGTGGCCACCGAGTCGGCGTCGGCTACCTCGATGTCGTCGTCGGCACCGATGCTCTCGGTGTCGAGCAGGCTGCTGAACCCTTCGACGATCCCCGGGATGCCGCCGCAGACCTCGGGTTGGCCCGCGAACGGCGCGCCGGGGCCGGGCAGCACCTGGGCGATGCGGGTGTCGAGTCCGGCCTCCCGCAGCGCGGCGCCGACGCCCATCAACGTGCCGCCGGTGCCGACGCCGGCCACGAAGCCGTGGATCGGACCGTCGACTTGGGACATGAGCTCGGGGGCGGTACCCAGGCGATGGGCCTCGGCGTTCAACGGGTTCTCGAACTGCCGGCACAGGAACACGGCGGGGTCGTCCTTGGCCATGCCGGCGGCGCGGTCGAGGGCGCCGAGCATGCCGTCGGCCAGCACGACCTCGGCGCCGTAGCGGCGGATCAACAGCACCCGTTCGTTGCTCACCGCGTCGGGCATGACCGCCACGAACCGCAGCCCGAGCACGGCACAGGCCATGGCCAGCGCGATCGACGTCGACCCGCTCGAAGCTTCGACCACCGTCGTCTGCTCGCCGATGGCCCCACGTGCCAACCCGTCACGCAAAACGGCCGCGGCCACCCGGTCCTTGGTCGAGCCGCTGGGCAGCGTGTACTCCAGCTTCAGCCACAACGTGCAGCCGGTCTCGTCGTCGGCCAACGGGACAGTGGGCGTCCGTTGCGCCATGCGGTCGAGCCAGTCCATCGGGCGAGCCTAACGACGCTCCCCCGCGGGCAACGCGCAACCCCAGTGGGTTCCCGCCCCGTTGACCCCTCGACGCGGCCACCTCGGGCGCGTCTATCCCCGGAGGCAACGAATGGTCCTGAACCGCACGAGACATCCGATAGCGAAGGTGGTCGCCGCCTTGGCCCTCGGCGCCGCAATGCTGCTCCCCGCGGCGGCGTCGAGCGCACCGCCGCCCCCGCACACGCCACTCATCACCGACCCGGTAGGCGACACCGGCTACTTCTGCCCGAGCAATGTCACCATCTTCGGCCTGCAGGCTCGCTGTGGCCGCGAGATCCCCACGTCGTCGGCGCCGTCGGCCGACATCGTGCAGGGTGACATCACACTGCAGAGCACGTCCCTGGTGTTCGACACGACAGTGGTCGACCTCGACGACCCCAGTGCTCACCCCGACTCGGCCACGTCGTTCTCGATGACCGCGGTCACCGGCAACGTCTCGATCAAGGTGAATGCCAGCCGCACGTTCCGGCAGGAACCGCCGTACGCCACCCTCGAGGTATCGAACCGATCGACCTTCCGGACGGTCACCACGCCGGCTACTGCCGTGTTCGACAACACGACGAACACCGTCAGTTGGACGGTGCCGTTGACTCGCCTCAACGAATCGGTAACCCATGTGTGCCCCGAGTGCCGCGAGTTGCAGCGCGGTAGCACGCTCACCGAGATCAGCGCGGCGACGACATACGAAGACCGATCCATGGTGCTGTCGGTCGGGGCATCCGACTCGGCCTACGCCAACCGCCCCTACACAATCGGCGACGACTAGGCCGGGCGGACGGTAACGCCGTGGGCCGCCAGGTGCTCCTTGGCCTGGCGCACGGTGAACTCGGCGAAGTGGAAGATCGACGCCGCCAGCACCGCATCCGCTTTGCCTGCTTCGGCACCCTCGACCAAGTGGTCGAGGGTGCCGACGCCGCCGCTGGCCACGATCGGCAGGTTGCACGCCTCGGCCACCGTGCGGGTCAACTCGATGTCGAAGCCGTCACGGGTGCCGTCACGGTCCATCGAGTTGAGGACGATCTCCCCCGCGCCCAACTGCTCGCACTCCACCGCCCACGACACGGCGTCGAGCCCGGTCGGCTTGCGCCCGCCGTGGGTGAAGACTTCGAAGCCGCCCGGCGAGCGGCGCACGTCGATGCCGACGACCACGCACTGGGCCCCGAACTCCGCCGACAGCTCGGCCACCAACTCGGGCCGCGACACCGCCGCGGTGTTGACGCTCACCTTGTCGGCGCCCACCCGCAACAGTTCCCGGGCGTCGTCGAGGGTGCGCACGCCGCCGCCCACCGTCAGGGGGATGAACACCTCTTCAGCGGTGCGGCGCACGACGTCGACCATCGTGCCCCGGGCGCTCGACGATGCCGTGATGTCGTAGAAGACGATCTCGTCTGCACCTTCGTCGTTGTACCGGGATGCCAACTCCACGGTGTCGCCCGCGTCGCGCAGGTTGAGGAAGTTCACGCCCTTCACCACGCGGCCGGCGTCGACGTCGAGGCACGGGATCACTCGGACGGAGCGCACGCGGCCACCCCCTCCTCCACGGCGAACACGCCTTCGTAGATGGCCTTGCCGACGATGGCGCCCGCCAGCCGGCGGCCCTCGACCGAGACGGCCGCCAGCGTCCGCAGGTCGTCGAGCGAGCCCACGCCACCGGAGGCCACCACGTCGACCGTCGTGCGCGCCAGCACCTCGGTGAGGCCACGCACGTCGGGGCCGCTCAACATGCCGTCGCGGGCGATGTCGGTGACCACGAAGGCGGCCACGCCTGCGTCTTCGAACTGGGCCACGGCGTCGAGGATCGTCACGCCCGACCCCTCGGTCCACCCCCGCAGTGCGGCCTCGCCGGCGCGGCCGTCGAGCCCCACCACGACGCAACCCGGGTGGCGCCCGGCCAAGCGGCGGACGAGGGCGGGCTGTTCGAGGGCGGCGGTGCCGATCACCACTCGCCGCACGCCGGTGTCGAGCAACGCCTCGGCCGAGAACTCGTCGCGCACGCCGCCGCCCGTCTGCACCGGCACCGACACGGCGGCAGCGATAGCGGCCACCACGTCGCGGTTCTCGGGCTTGCCCGTGCGCGCCGCGTCGAGGTCGACGACGTGCACCCACGGCGCCCCTGCCGCCTCGAACTCCTTGGCCATGGCCACAGGGTCGCCGCCGTAGACGGTCTCGCGGGCGTAGTCGCCCTGCAGCAGGCGCACGCACTTGCCGTCGCGCAGGTCGATGGCCGGGAACAGGTCCACCTACGCCGCCAGCTTCACGAAGTTCTGCAGGATGGCCAGGCCGGTGTCGCCCGACTTCTCGGGGTGGAACTGCGTGGCCATGACGTTGCCGCGTTCCACCGCGGCCACCACCGAGCCGCCGTAGTCGCAGGTGGCCACCACGTCGTCGGTGGCGTCGGCCGCATAGGAGTGGACGAAGTAGGCCCACGGCTCGGCACCGAGCCCGTCGATCAGCTTGGAGCCGCCGCCCACCGGCTGCAGCACGTTCCACTGCATCTGCGGTCGCTTCACCCCGTCGGGCAGGCGCCGCACCATGGCCGGGATCACGGCCAGGCCGCGCACCTCGGGGTTCTCCTCCGAGGCCTCGTAGAGCATCTGCATGCCCACGCAGATGCCGAGGAACGGGGTGCCCGCAGCGACGGCATCGAGGGCCACGCAGTCGAGGCCCGAAGCCCGCAGCGCCTCCATGCAGCGGCCGAACGCGCCCACGCCGGGCAGCACCACCGCGCTCGCCCCGTCGGCTTCGGCGGCCGTGGTGACCAGGCGGGCGTCGCCGCCTGCTTTCTGCAGCGCCTTCTCGGCCGAGCGCAGGTTGCCGATGCCGTAGTCGAGGACGGCGATCACAACGTGCCCTTGGTCGACGGTATGTCGGTGCCCTCCACCCGCACGGCATCGCGCAGCGCCCGAGCCACGCCCTTGAACGAGGCTTCGAGGATGTGGTGGGTGTTGCGCCCGCTGCGCAAGCGCAGGTGCAACGTCATCGACGACGCCGTGGCGAACGACTGCCAGAAGTGCTCGGCCATCTGCGGGTCGAACGGCGGTGTGCCCAGGTCGCGCGAGTCGGCGGGCAGCTCCACCTCGTAGTGGATGAAGGGCCGCCCCGACAGGTCGAGGGCCACGTCGACGAGGGCTTCGTCGAGCGGCAGCGACACCGAGGCGAAGCGGCGGATGCCCGCCTTGTCGCCCAGCGCTTCGCGCAGCACCTCGCCCAGGGCGATGGCGACGTCTTCCACCGTGTGGTGCTGGTCGACTTCGAGGTCGCCCTTGGCGACCACCGTGAGGTCGAAGCCGCCGTGCCGACCGAGCTGCGAGAGCATGTGGTCGAAGAACGGCAGCCCGGTGTCGACCACCGCTTGGCCGGTGCCGTCGAGGTCGAGGCTGACGTCGATCGTGGTCTCTTTGGTCGCACGCGACCGGCTGGCAACTCGGGGGCTCGTCACAGGACCTCGCTCAGGGCTGCGAGGAAGGCGTCGTCTTCCTCGGGGGTGCCGATGGTGACGCGGAGGCAGCCGTCGAGGCGGGGCCACGTCGAACAGTTGCGTACGAGCACGGAGCGCTCGACCAACGCTTGCCACACGTCGCCGCCCGCCCGCGTCGTGGGGCGGAACAAGATGAAGTTGGCCTCCGACGGCCACGTCTCGACAGGCAGGCCGGCCAAGGCGGCGGCCACCCGTTGGCGCTCGTCGACCAGTGCCTTCACGCGCGCCTCCATCTCGCTGCGGTAGCGCAGGGCGAGGCGGCCTGCCGCTTGCTTCACGGCGTCGAGGTGGTAGGGCAGGATCACGCGCTCCAAGCCTTCGACCACCGATGCCGGGGCCACGACATAGCCGAGGCGGGCGGCGGCCATCGACCACGTCTTGGAGAAGGTGCGCACGACGACGACGGGCGAGTCGTCGGCCACCAGGTCGAGGGCCGACCAGCTGGCGAACTGCCCGTAGGCCTCGTCGACCACGGTCAGCCCGGGGGCACGCTCGACGACTTCACGCACCACCGCTTCGGGTTCGACCCGGCCCGTGGGGTTGTTGGGCGAGCACAGGAACGTCAGCTCGGGCGCGGCGTCGTCGAGCAGGCGACCCACGGCGTCGAGGTCGAGGGTGAAGTCGTGGTTGCGCTCGCCCTCGACCACCTCGGTGGCGGTGACCCGGGCGATGTGGGAGTGCAGCGCGTAGGTGGGCTCGAACACCGCAGCGCGCCGGCCAGGTCCGCCGAAGGCGAGGAACAGCGCCTGCAGCACCTCGTTGGACCCGTTGCCCACGAAGACCTGCTCGGGCCGTACGTCGTGCAGCTCGGCCAGGCCCTCCCGCAAGGCACGGGCGGAGCGGTCGGGGTAGCGGTGGAACGGGATGGTCGCCACCATCTCGCGCAAGTCGTCGCGCCAGGCGGCGGGCGGCGGGTAGGGCGATTCGTTGGTGTTGAGGCGGACGTCGACGGCGACTTGCGGGGAGTGGTAGCCCTCACCGAGGCCGAGGTCGTCGCGCAGGGGGATCAGGGCGCCCATCGGATGCGCACCGATTCGGCATGGGCGGCCAGTCCTTCGGCCTCGGCGATGGCCGCGACGTGGGGCGCCAGGCGCGCGAGCGTCTGTTCGTCGAGCGACACCACGTGTACGTACTTGCAGAAGTCGTCGACCCGCAGGGCACCGCCGAAGCGGGCCGAGCCGTAGGTGGGCAGCACGTGGCTCGGCCCGGCGATGTAGTCGCCCACGCTGGCGGGCGCGTAGTGCCCGAGGAACACCGCGCCTGCGTGGCGCACCAGCGGCACCAGGGCCTCGGGGTCGGCCACGAGCAGTTCGAGGTGCTCGGGCGCCACTGCATTAGAGACGGCGATGGCCTGCTCGGGGCTGTCGACGATTACCGCGTAGCCGCCGTCCGACAAGGTCGATTCGATCTCCTGGCGCCGGGGCGACGCAGCCACCATGCGGGCCACGGCCTCGCTCACGCGGTCGGCCACGTCCTCCGACCACGTCACCAACCATGCCAGGCCGTCAGGGCCGTGCTCGGCCTGCACGATCACGTCGACGGCGGCGAAATCGACCGGCGTGGTCTCGTCGGCCACCACCACGACCTCCGACGGCCCGGCGAAGGCGGACGGCACGCCGACGAGCCCTTCGTTGGCGACCTCCCGCTTGGCCACCGACACGTAGATGTTGCCCGGGCCGACGATGACGTCGACAGGGCGGATGGTCTCGGTGCCGTAAGCCATGGCGGCCACGGCCTGGGCGCCGCCCACGCTGTACACCTCGTCGACGCCCGCCAGGGCGGCAGCGGCCAGGGTGGCGGCGGGCACGGTGCCGTCGGGGCCCGGCGGCACGCACAGGACGACTTCCCCGACGCCCGCCACCCGGGCCGGGATGGCGGTCATCAGCACGGTCGACGGATAGAGCGCCCGCCCGCCCGGCACATAAAGGCCCGCCCGCTCCACCGGCACCCGGATCTCGCGCACGGTGACGCCCTCGCGCTCATGGGCCACCGGCTCGTGAAGCTGCTCGCGGTGGTAGGCGAGGATCGAGGCGCGGGCCGCCTCGAGCGCCTCGCGCAGGAGGGGCGGGATGGCGGCGAGCGCCTCTTCCAGGTCGGCCTGGGGGACGCGGAACGATGCCGGCGTCACCCCGTCGAAGCGCTCGGTGTACTCGCGCAGGGCGGCGTCGCCCCGGGCCCGCACGTCGGCGAGGATGGCCTGCACCGCTGCCACCGGCGGCTCCTTGGCCGCCTCGGGGCGCGGCAACGACGCGCGCAGGTCGCCTGCGGGGATGCCGCGGAGGTCGAGACGCTTCAACATCGAGCCCTCGATGCTACAGGCCGGGTGTGAAGACGCCCCGGGGCGAGCGATGATCGGGGGATGGACCCCGCCGCCGCCGAGCTCTCCTCCCTCGCCACCGCCCTCGAGGAACTCACTTCCCGCCTCACCGGGCTCGCCGACGGCTTCATGCGCGCCCGCCGGGAGGACATCGGGGCGGAGATCTTCGCGGTGGAGCGCCTGCTCGACACCGCCCGCCGCCGCCTCGACAAGGTGGTCGACACCGTCAGCGCCTGAGGCCGCCAACCCCGGCACTTCCTCTGTAGACTTATAGGATGCAACGGAGGGGGAACAGCGCCTGTATCGCCGCGGCCACGCCCGCCACCACCTCCCCCTCCTTTGCTGACACACCCCCTAATTACAATGGTGTCATTCGCCCTCGGCCCGGCCCGCCGAGCGGCTCGCGGGGAGTGCCCCCGCCCCTGGATCGTCGGTCCGTGCCCGCTTCTCGGGCGCCAAACCGATCTGAGAGAGCGTCTTCGTTTTCCCCCAAGGAGCGGCAATGACCCCCACCGCGATGCACCCCCGACCCGCCTCCGTCCCCGGAGGCCGGGCATGACCACCAACCACGAAACCCGGTCCGTCTCCGTCAACCGAATCGAGATCGTCGATGCGGGCGGCCGTGTCCGGCTCGTCCTCGGCGACATCGGCAACCCCGAACGCCCCGGCGAGGTCTTCGGCGTCGCCCTGCTCGACGACGACGGCCACCAACGCGCCTGGCTGGCCCTCGACCACCACGGCCCCGTCCTCGGGCTCGACCGCAACGGCAACGCCGTGCTGGAACTCGGCGTCGACGACGGCGTCGGCGAAGTCGTCCGCAGCGGCCCCTACTTCCACCTCGGCGACGCCGACGGCCGGCCCGTCGTCGGCTGGCAGGTCGACGACGACGGCGTCGTCATCTCCCGCGCCGGGCCAGGTTCCTGACGACTCTGCGTTGCATCGGCGAGGTGGCGGGTAAGCAGAGTGCATGCCACGGCGGCCCGCCCCTCGCCAGTCCGTCGCGTTCGACGACGCCCTCGATGCCTTGTTCGAGGGCGTCGTCGACGACTTCATCGCCCGTCGCGACGCGTTGGCCAAGGAGTTGCGAGCCGACGGGCGACGGGAGGACGCCGCGCGGGTCAAGTCCATCCGGCGCCCCAGCGTGGCCGCGTGGGCGGTGAACCACGTCGCCCGACGGCGGCGCGACGACGTCGCCCGCCTGGCCGCACTGGGTGATCAGCTGCGGAAGGCACAAGACGAGGCCGTGGCCCGGGGCGAGCGATCCAGTCGGCTTCGCGACCTCGGCGCGCAGCGCCGCAGCCTGGTCGGCGAGCTGGCCGACGCCGCCTTCGACGTCCTGCGCGACCGCGGCGTCGCCTCCGAAAGCCACCGCGACGACATCGCCGCCACCTTCGAGGCCGTGGCCGCCGACCCCGATGCGGCCACCAAGGTCCTGGCGGGCCGGCTGACGCGCGCCCTCGAAGCGCCCATCGGCTTCGGTGCCTCGGAAGGCGTGGTCGTGTCGATGGGCGACGACACGACCAAGCGCACGCCGTCCGCCAAGCCGCGGGCGGGCGGAGGCCGCACCCCTCGTGTGCACGTGCTCGACGCCGCCGAGGTGCGCAAGGCCCGAGCCCGGGCGGCGCGGGCCGCCGAGGCGTGGGAGACGGCCGAACGCGAGGTGGCCCGGTTGGAGCAGGCGCTCACGGTGGCACGCCAAGAAGCGGCGCAGGCCCGTGACGCCGCGGCGCGAGCCGAGGCCGCTGCGGCTGCCGCCGAGTCGGCCGTCAGCCGCTCCGGCTAGGTGTACTCGGCCACAGGTCACGCAGCAGCGCTGCCTCGGCCAGATGGTGGATGAGCTCGCGGTTCGTCCACCACACGATGGCGATGAACGGCAGTGTCGGGTCGAAGCCATGGGGGAAGCGGCCGAAGCCGACCGTGTCCATCTGCTCCTCGGTCAGCCCACCCAGGCTCTGGCGCCAACGAGCCAGCTCGGCCCACAGCCGTTCGACGCCTTCGGCCGCCGTGGGGGCCAGTTCGACCACGGGGTCGCGGTACGCACCGAAGGTCCACTCCCACCGTTCGGCGAAGCCCTGCTGCAAGTGGGCCAGCCGCCAAGCGATCGTCGTCAACGGGGTCGGGTCGGGCGGCGGGCGCTCCACCTGGAGCTCCCAGCGCCCGGCGGCGCCTTGGCGGATCGACCACGCGCCAGGCGCAGGCTCCCACAGGAACTCCTCGTCGGTGAGCCCGTGCAGCCGGTCACGCCCCATCTCCGCGGAGGTGTCGAACTGGTCGAGCAGCAACCCCAGGCGATCGGTGCGAACGTCCATCAGAACGGCAGTCTCGCGTCGTCGAAGGTGGGGATGCCCCACCCCTCCACGATCAGGCCGTCGACCACCCGGTAGACCATGAGGCCCGATGCCGGTCCTTCTGCTCGGCCGTGGCGCGACTCGAGGTGCACGACGACGCCCTCGTCACCGTGGGCACGGAAGTCGGTGAACTCCACGGCGTAGTCGGGGTGGTCGGCGAACCACGTGGCCAACATCGCCAGGTACGCGTCGGGTGCATAGTCACCGGCCAGGTCGTGGGTACCGACGACGTGCCACACCGCTGAATCCGCCCAGTACGGCCGGGCCGCACCGAAGTCGCGCTCCCCGAGCGCTCCGAAGAACCGAGCCACGACGTCCCCGGCACCTGCCATGCCTGCCACAAATGAAGCGTTGCACAACTAGCGTGCAAACCATCGCCAACGAGATCGCAGACCGCTACCGACGCATCGCCGCCACCTTCACGCAGCGGGCCAGAGAGGTTCCCCACGACGCATGGGGCTCACCAGCGCCGTGCGAAGGCTGGGTGGCGCGCGATGTCGTGCGCCACATGGTCGAGTGGATGCCCGCGTTCCTCGCGGCCGCAGGCGGACCCGCCCTTCCGGAGGGACCGTCGGTCGACGACGACCCCGTAGGCGCGTGGACGACCATGAGCGACGGGATCCAGGCTCTGCTCGACGATCCTGCGGCGATCGCTCGTGAGGTCAACCATCCCCGAGCCGGCAGCCACGCGCTCGGCAACGCCGTCGACATGTTCTTCACGGGTGACGTCCTCGTGCACACGTGGGACCTGGCGCGGGCGACGGGCCTCGACGAACGGCTCGACCCCGACGAAGTCAGGCGCATGCTCAGCGGGATTGAGCCGATCGACGACGTCCTGCGAACCAGTGGCCACTACGGCGCCAAGGTCGAGATACCGCCGGGAGCGGACGACCAGACCCGCCTGATCGCGTTCACCGGCCGCCGCCCGTAGCGATCAGGGTCGCCCCGGGAACCACCCGCCCGCAGGCCCTGTGGCGTGCGGGCGCGTACCTGCACCCTCAACAGGATTCGACAACAATTCCTAGTGAGCTGAGGACCGACAGCAACCACAAACGAGCACGACCGAATCGCTCTACCGGCCTGTCACGCCGAGACACCAGGTGGCCTGTGCTGCCGTGCTGCGGCTTCCCTCTCGGCCAAGAGTGTCTTGTTGGCTCTAGTAGGGCTGGAACTTCGCGGCAGACGTCACCGCGTTAGCGGTAGCTGGCAGGGGGGACCGAATCGTTCCGTCCGTCTGATGTATCAGGAGCGCGCCCGGCACTCGCAACGCCAGCACGTTGGGGGACGCATCGCTCGACGTCGAGTCGAAAACGACTTCGCCGACGACACACGGTTTCCCGGCATCTCGAGCCTGGCGATCAACGGCCTCGACGACCCAGACCAGGCGGGAGAGCCTCGCAAGCCGCAGCTCGCGGATCGACTCGGCGTCCAGCCCGCGGGCTATTGCGCGCTCTTTGAAGTGCGACGCGTTCATGGCAGTCGTGCGGAAGGTCAGTGAGTGGGCCTGCCGAAGAGGTGCGAACGTTCCGGTTCCTTCAAGAGCGTCGTACCGGAGCAACAGCTCCCGCCCGAAACGCTCGGCGGCCTCGGGAAGAAGCCACAGCTTGTCCGGCACAGGAGCAAGCAAAAGCTGCCACGGCGAGTAGGCATCGCCGGTGGCCGTGTCTGTGTCGTTGAGGATGTCATCGACTTCGAGATATGGGCCCCGTTGGTCGTCGTGGCGAACGAACTTGATCCACTGCTCGCCGGCGCGATCCGTCCTCTGGTAGCCGACGATGACAAACGCGTGCTCGTGCGTGCCCACGAGGACGGGGTAGGAGCTGTTTAGGAAGCGGCACAAGACGGCCACCGCCCTCGTGTCCCATGTCCCGGGGTCGTCATTGAGCCCGTGCGGGGGCACGGGCGGCTCTTGGCCGGACTCGGGCAGGTACCCCATCCTGTAGTGAATCGGGGGAAGGTCGAAGTCGCGCATCAGGTTGCTCAGTTGCAGACCCGTCAAACCTTGAGACGGAAGGGGGCGGCCTTCGGCGACGCTCGCATCGGCAAGCAGGCTGAAGTCGGCCATTGGACGCCTCATGACATCGCCTCGAAGATGGCCGGTGTAGTGGCAGATCCATGCGGCTACGTGAGCGCAGCGGCCGAACTGCGTGTCCTGCTGGGCGAATGGCACACCCGTCACCTGCAGGGGCTGACCGAAAAGACTGACCGTGTCTGTGACCGCTGCGTGTACCGCGTCGCGCAACTCCGGAGGAGGGGCAAGTACCGTCCGTCCAACGCGGCCCAGAGGGCTCGGTCGGAGGATCATGTACCCGAGGTAACCACGGGTCGCCTCGGCCGAGAGAGAGACGAGATCTTCGACGGCGATGTCGCCTTGAAAGAAGTGCAGCCGGTGCGTGGTATCGGGGATCTCGGAAAAGGTCTTCGAGAAGAACGCCGAGTATTCGCTTCGGTAATCAACGTCGAGATACCGGGTCTCGATCACGACCGTACGGGCGCCTCCGGACCGGGCGACCTCCAAACACCGTGCGAGTGGCCGTCCAACGAGGTTTGGTTCGTACCTACTGCGAAGGTGGTCCCAGTCGCCCGGCGCGACAAGTTGAACGACGTCGGCGGGGTCCGGGTCGTCCCAGGCCACGTCGTCCTAGCTGAGTCTCAGGGTGCTTGATGACGCCTCGGCCTGTCGGCGGCGCTGGGCCATGTCCGAAAGGTCGCTGTGCAAGACCTTGCGTTGTCTCGGCGTCAGGAGCTGGTCCACAGAACGGATCGTCTTGCCCCCGGCCTTGCTGCTGGCCTTTGGCAACACGCTCCCGGACGCCCCACGGACGGCCTTCACGGCCTTCGTGCTCACTTTCGGAGATACGGCCTTACCCGTCGATGCCGAGCGCTTCGCCACTTTCACAACGTACCTCCTTTGTTCAAGCAGCTCGCGGAATCGGATCGGGCAGTCGCTACCGGCGGAGACTCCTTCCGCATCGAGGGCACCGCACTCCCGTAGGTGACGAAGGCGAAACGAAAGCGACGGGCAGGTCTTCGAAACCGCACGCAGAGCACCTCAGCGTGCTCACCGTCACACGGGTACGGATTTTCACACAGGTACCCGGATGGTACGTCTCGTCGTCACCGCTTCCCACCGCGCTTGGGCGCGCGCTGCGAGAGGGCGCTCGCAGCGGCTGTCTTCGACGCCTTGCTCGTGCGCCCGTCACGAAGCACCTTCGACGCAGCCTTGGCCGCCGCCGAACCGGTCTTCCTCGTTCCTGCCATGGTTGTCTCCTTTGGTAGTTTCTGTACTCCAGAGTGTACGACCGTCTTGGCTCTTTGTCAACTGCGGTGTACAGTGTCTGCCATGACGAACGTGCCGCGGGACACGGCGAGCCTCGGGCGGGAGCTCTCCTCAGCACGGCTCGCGGCCAAGCGTTCTCTCCGCGAAGTGGCGGCGGCGGCCGCCATCTCGGCGGCGTACCTCCAGAAGCTTGAGCGGGCACAGGTTGACGAACCCTCCCCGAAGATCCTGAGGCGCCTCGCTGACGCGCTAGGTCTCGAATATGCGCGGCTGATGGAACTCGCGGGTTACGAAGTCGCGCGAGTGGGCCGTAGTGCAGGCCCTCTCGTGACACGGTTCGCCCGTAGCAACCTCACCGAGACCGAGGAACGAGCCGTGGCGGCTTTCATCGACCACCTGATCGCCCAACGCGGCTGACTCGCTTGGGGCGATGCTGCCTGCGAACGTCCGCTCTAACGAGCCGCTTCGATCTCGCCACGCGACCGATAGTCGCCCGGATAGGGCGAGTAGCCGAACCCGACCTGGCACGTGAAGCGCACATCTCGGGGTTTGCCCGGGGATGCGGCCGTGGCCGACGCAAGGTCGACCCCTGGGCCAATCGGCTGCGGCCCCGCGATCTTGAGGAGGAACGCCAGCGGAGGGAACGCGGCCTCAAGTAGCCATGCCCAGCCCCCGTCAGCACCGTCGACCACGAGAGCCGGCCCGGCAAGCCGCGACCGCGGGCCGGCGTAGAGGTTCATCACGAGTTCCCACCCGGTCGGCAGCGGTTCCTCGCTTCGGCCGAGGATGATCGACCGGAGCACCGGCTCGCGTTCGGTCAGTCGCCAGTCGCCCGCGAGCGAGGCCATCATCGAAAGCACCTGCCGAACGAGTGCAGGCGGGTCCACGTCAGGGAAGCCCGCCTCGACCCCCATCGGGACAGTGCCGCTGGCGAACTCCGCCAGCGGGAGTTGCGCCAGTACCTCGCCACCGAGCGTGGCCCAACGTCCGTACTCTTTGCCGTAATCGCCGCCAGTGGCGTTGTTGCAGTCGCGGCAGAGGGTGTAGCCCCAGATGCCGCCGCCGGAGCGACGGCCTCCCGGCAGGTGTTCGAGCGTCTCTCGTTTCAGCCAGTCGTCGATTGTGTATCCGGTCGGCTCCCCCTTGTTTCCCGCGCCTCGTGGCGGGATGTGCTCTCGCGAGAGTGTTCGTGTCTCCCCGCAGAGTCGGCACCACCCAACCGCTTTTCGCCTGGGAAGCATCTCTGAGGTACTGGCGCCGTCGGCCTCCATGTAGCCCGGTGGCGCGAGGGCGACCGCTTCGGCTGGCGGGTAGAAGTTGCGACTGGGGTAGCTCGGATGACCGATGGCGCGAAAGCCCACTGCCCCAAACTACGGCCGGCTCAGCACCTCCGCTTCGCCGCAAAACGACAAAACCGCAGGCCTTGTGGCCTGCGGCTTCGCTGCTGCACCCCCAACGGGATTCGAACCCGTGCCGCCACCTTGAGAGGGTGGTGTCCTAGGCCACTAGACGATGGGGGCTTGCGCCGGCCGGAGCCGGCGGCGAGCTCGGGGGGGAGGACTCGAACCCCCAATGACAGGGCCAGAACCTGTTGTGTTGCCGATTACACCACCCCCGAACGGGCAGGTGCAGATTAGCCGCTCCCGCCTCGGGGTCGCGCATCGAGAATCACGTCCGCCGCTCCGCCACGGTGTCGCGCAGGCCCACGGCCCGGCGGAACCCCACGACCCGGCCGACGGCCACCGCGGCGGTCTCCTTCACCAGGTGCCGTAACTCCGTCGCCCCCGAGATCGGCGACGTGCGGGTGGGCGACACCGTGGCGTCGAGGCCGAGCTCCCCGGCCATCTCGTGTACCCGCTCGGCGTGGAACGGGTCCGTCACCAGCACCACCCGCGGCAGGTTCCGCTGCCGCAGGATCCCCGCCACCGAGGCCAACTGCTGCCACGAGTTGCGCCCGTAGGGCTCCCACAGGATGGCCGAGCCGGGCACGCCCTTCTCCTGCAGGTAGGCAGCCGACGCCCCCGCCTCCGTCTGCGAATCCCCCGCCTGCCGCCCGCCGGTGACGACCACCACCCGCGCCAGCTTGCGCTCGTACAGGTCGACGGCGTGGTCGAGCCGGGCCCGCAACACCGCAGACGGCCGCCCGTTGTACTGGGCGGCCCCGAACACGACGATGGCATCGGCCTCGCGGGCGCCGTCGCGGCGCGACGCTTGCCACACCTGCACGAACGTCACCCCCAGGAACAGCAGCACGGCGACGAGCGCCACTGCGACCACCCGCACCGCCACGCGCAGCAACTACTGCGCCTCCGCCAGCTTCTCCTGCGCCCGCTGCAACCGTGCCAACGTGCGCTCGCGCCCCAACACCACCAACGATTCGAACAGCGGCGGCCCTACGTCGCGCCCCATGACCGCCACCCGGATGGGGAACTGCGCCTTGCCGAGCCCGAGCTCGAAGCGCTCGCCGATGGCCGCGGTCAGGTCGTGCAACGCCTGGACTTCCCACTCGCACGTCGCGTACTCCGACGCAGCGGCGGCCAACAGCTCCGCCGCGTGCGCCCCCCGCACCACCCGCTTGTCCCATGTGGCGTCGACGAACACCACCTCGTCGACCAACAGGAAGTCGATCATGCCGGGCACCTCACCCAGCACCTTGATGCGCTCCTGCACCAACGGGGCCAGCGAGCGCAACGCCTCCTCCCCTGACGGCGGCACGAACGGCAGCGCCGCGGCCACGAACTCGTCCACCGACATCGCCGCGATGTACTGCTGGTTGAAGTGCGCCAGCTTCTTCTCGTCGAAGAAGGCGGGCGAGTTGTTGACCTCCTCCAGCCGGAACTCCGCCACCAGTTCGTCGATCGACAGGAACTCGCGGTCGCCACCCGGCGCCCACCCCAGCAACGCCAGGTAGTTGACCATGGCCTGCGGCAGGTAGCCCTGCTCCCGGTAGTCCTCCAGCGCCACCTTGTCGCGCCGCTTCGAGAGCTTCTGGCGCTTCTCGTTGACCAGCAACGGCAGGTGGGCGAACACCGGCACCTCGGCATCGTCGGCCAACGCCGACCACAGCAAGAGGTACTTGGGCGTGTTGGGCAGGTGGTCCTCGCCCCGCACCACGTGCGTCATCTTCATGTCGAGGTCGTCGACCACGTTGGCGAGGATGAACGTCGGCGTGCCGTTCGTGCGCGCCACCACGAAGTCCTCGATGGTCACGTTCTCGAAGGCGGGCTCGCCGCGGACGAGGTCGCGCACCACGGTCGTGCCCTCGTCGGGGGTGGCGAAGCGCAGCGCGCCCTCGCTCAACCCTCGGTCGCGGCAGAACGAGTCGTAGCCCGGTGTGGCGCTGCCCTTGGTGCGGGCGTCGACGTCCTCACGGGTGCACGTGCAGTAGTAGGCGTGGCCGGTCGACACCAACCGGTCGACCGCCGCCCGGTACAGGTCGGACCGCTGCGACTGGAAGTACGGCCCCTCGTCCCAGTCGAGGCCGAGCCAGCGCATCGACGTCTGGATCATCTCGACCCACTCGGGCCGGTTGCGTTCGGCGTCGGTGTCCTCGATGCGCAGGACGAACGTGCCCCCGACCTGACGGGCGAACAGCCAGTTGTACAGCGCAGCGCGGGCGCTGCCCACGTGGAAGAAGCCGGTGGGCGACGGCGCGAAACGAACGCGAACGGGAGAACCCACTAGGCCAGCAGTCGCTTGGCCATGACCACGCGCTGCACCTGGTTGGTGCCTTCGTAGATCTGGGTGATCTTGGCGTCGCGCATGAAGCGCTCGACCGGGAACTCCTTGGTGTAGCCGTAGCCGCCCAGCAACTGCACGGCGTTGGTGGTGACCTCCATGGCCACGTCGGAGGCGAAGCACTTGGCCATGGCCCCGGCCAGGGTCAGCTCACCACGTGGGTCGCCCTCGTCGACCATGGCGCACGCCCGGAATACCAGCGCGCGGGCGGCTTCGAGCTTCATGCCCATGTCGGCCACCATGAACTGCAGCCCCTGGAAGTCGGCGATGGGGCGCCCGAACTGCTTGCGCTCCTTCATGTAGCCCACCGCGTAGTCGAGGGCGGCCTGGGCGATGCCTACGGCTTGCGCGCCGATCGTCGGACGAGACCGGTCGAGCGTGCCCATGGCGATGTAGAAGCCCTGCCCCTCCTCGCCCACCAGGTTCTCGGCGGGCACCCGCACGTCCTCGAAGATCACCTCGCCCGTGGGGCTGCCCCGCACGCCCATCTTGTTCTCGAGCTTGCCGATCTTGACCCCCATGTCCTTCTCGACCACGAAGCACGACACGCCGCGGTGGCCCGCGTCGGGATCGGTCTTGGCGAACACCGTGTAGGTGGTGGAGATGCCCGCGTTGGTGATCCAGTACTTCGAGCCGTTGAGCACGTAGGAGTCGCCGTCGCGCACCGCCCGCGTCTTCATCGACGCCACGTCAGAGCCGGCGTCGGCCTCCGACAGGCAGTAGCTGCCCTGCCACTCACCTGACGCGATGCGGGGCAGGTACTTGGCCTTGAGGGCGTCGCTCCCCCAGTTCATGACCGGGATCATGCCGAGCTTGGAGATGAGCATCGACAGGCTGGTCGATGCGCACGCCCGCGACACCTCCTCCACCATGATGGCCTGGGTGACGTGGTCGGCCCCGTGGCCGCCGTAGTCGGCAGAGATGCCCAGCGCCGGCAGTTCCATCTCCACGCAGGCCTGGTAACTGTCCCACGGGAACTCGGCTTTCTCGTCGACCTCGGCGGCACGCGGCGCGATCTTGTCGTCGCAGAACTGCCGCAGCACGCGACGGAAGTCGCGCTGCTCGTCGGTCAACGTGATCGGCTGCACTCAGTCGACCTTCACGAGCTCACGCCACGACGACATGCGCTCGCGCACCTGGGCGGGCGTCAGTCGCAGCGTCTCTTCCGGCACGCGGTCGACGATGCCCCGCTGGTCCCAGTAGTGGTGCGAGGCCGCCTGGAACAACGGCGTGCGGAACGCCACCAGGTCGGCCGGGGCGTCCCCGAGGTAGCCCCACAGGGTGAAGGCCAGCTCCAAGTCGTAGACGACGGGTGCCCGCCCGAACAGCGCAGCGCGTTTCATGGCCACGCAGACGCACCCGGCGCTGGCATCGGCCTCGTGCTCGTCCGGCGCCAGCGTGAGCTTGCCCTCGAAGTGGCGGGCCAGCTTGAGGGCGTAGCCCTGGTCGGGGCCGGGTGTGCCGATCTTGGAGCCGGTGGGACGGCTGTTGCCCTTCAGCTCAGCGGGCCGGTCGGGCCGCCACGCCTCGGGGACGGGCAGCCGTTCCGGTGCGCGCACCTTGTCCGCGGTCGAGAGGGGGACGTAGTCGGGCTGCGCCATGCCCCCATCATCCCCTACGCACGGCTACCCGCGGCAAACCTGCTCAGGCATTGTGCAACAAGCCGTAGACGACGGAGTCGGAGAGGGCCTGCCACGAGGCTTCGATGATGTTCTCCGACACGCCGATGGTGGTCCACGACCGCTCCCCGTCGGTGGAGTCGAGCAGCACGCGGGTCACCGCGCCGGTGCCCTTGGCCGTGTCGAGCACCCGCACCTTGTAGTCGGTGAGGTGCACCTGGGCCAGCGCCGGGTACTTCGACCCGATGGCCAGGCGCAGGGCGGCGTCGAGGGCGTTGACCGGGCCGTTGCCTTCCGCCGTGGTGACGATGCGCTCCTCGCCGACGTGCACCTTGATGGTGGCTTCAGTGGTGAGCTCGCCCTCCCGCTCGTCGGTGATGACCCGGAACGACTCCAGCCGGAAGTAGGGCTGCTCCCAACCGGCGGCCCGGCGCATGAGCAGCTCCAGCGAACCGTCGGCCGCCTCGAAGTGGAAGCCCTCGTGCTCCAAGCGCTTGAGGGTGTCGACCACCTCGTTGAGTGTGGGGCCGTCGGCCTCGATACCGAGCTCCTGCGCCTTGATCTGCAAGGCCGACTTGCCCGCCAGCTCGCTGACGAGGAACCGGGTGCCGTTGCCCACCAGGTCGGGGTTGATGTGCTCGTAGGCGTCGGGCCGCTTGGCGATGGCACTCACGTGCAGCCCCGCCTTGTGGGCGAAGGCCGAGGTGCCCACATAGGCCGCCTGGGGGTTGAGCGTGATGTTCACCAGCTCGGAGATGTGGTGCGACACCGCGGTGAGCCGCTCCAGCCGGTCGGCGGGGATGGTGGCCACGCCGAGCTTGAGCGACAGGTTGGCGATCGTGGTGGTGAGGTTGCAGTTGCCGGTGCGCTCGCCGTAGCCGTTGATGGTGCCCTGCACGTGGCGGGCGCCGCCCAAGACAGCAGCCACCGCGTTGGCCACGCCGCAGCCGGTGTCGTCGTGGGTGTGGATGCCCACGGTCACGTCGTTGCCGAGGTACTCGACCACTTCCGACACGATGCGCTCGACCTCGTGGGGCAGCGACCCGCCGTTGGTGTCGCAGAGGACCAACGTGTCGGCCCCTCGCTCGGCTGCCGCTTCGAGCACCCGCAGGGAGAACTCGGCGTTGCGCTTGTAGCCGTCGAAGAAGTGCTCGGCGTCGAAGAGCACGCGCCGTCCGGTGCCGCGCAGGAACTCCACCGAGTCAGCCACCATGGCGACGCCCTCGTCGAGCGTCGTCTCCAACGCTTCGGTGACGTGGTAGTCCCAGCACTTGCCGACGATGCACACGACCGAGGTGTCGGCCTCCACCAAGTGGCGCAGGGTGTCGTCGGAGTCGACCTTGCCCAGCTTGCGCCGGGTGGAGCCGAAGGCGACCAGTGTCGAGGTCTGCAGTGTCAGCTCGGTCTTTGCCCGGCGGAAGAACTCCTCGTCCTTGGGGTTGGCGCCGGGCCAGCCGCCCTCGATGTAGTGGAGGCCGAGCTGGTCGAGCTGCTCGGCGATGCGCAGCTTGTCGTCGACCGTGAGCGAGATGCCTTCGAGCTGGCTGCCGTCGCGAAGCGTCGTGTCGAAGACTTCGACGGACTGCGGGAGCGCCCGGCGTACCGGGCCGTCACTGGACATGTTCGAGCCAATCCTTGTAGCGGTCGACCTCGCCCCGGACGGTGGCGAAGTAGGTCTCTTGGATCTGCTTGGTGATGGGGCCGGGCTCGCCGAGCTCGCGGTCGTCGACCGAGCGGATGGGCACGACCTCGGCCGCCGTGCCCGTCAGGAAGGCCTCCTCGGCCACGTAGAGGTCGGAGCGCAAGATGTTGCCCACCTCGCACTCGAGGCCCATGTCTCGGGCGATCTTCATCACCGAGTTCTGGGTGATGCCCTCGAGGGCACCGGCCGACAGGGGCGGGGTGATGAGGCGGCCGTGGCGCACCACGAAGATGTTCTCACCGGTGCACTCGCTCACATAGCCCTGCGGCGACAGCAGGATGGCCTCGTCGTAGCCCGCCTTGAGCGCCTCGATCTTGGCCATCGAGGAGTTGATGTACATGCCCGTGCCCTTGGCCGCGGGCGGCATGGCGTTGGGGTCGTGGCGCTGCCACGAGCTGATCTTCATGCGCACACCGTGCTGCAGCCCCTCCTCGCCCAGGTAGGCGCCCCACGGCCACACGGCGATGGAGACGTTGACCGGGCACGGCAAGGTGTTGAGCCCCATCTCGCCGTAGCCCAGGTAGACGATGGGGCGGACGTAGCACGAGTCCAGGCCGTTGACCCGCACCGTCTCCTTGCAAGCCTCGATCAGGTCCTCCCGCGAGAACGGGACGTCGAGCATGAAGATCTGGGCGCTCTCGAACAGGCGGTTGATGTGATCGGTCAGCCGGAAGACGGCGGGGCCTCGCGCCGTGGCGTAGGCCCGGATGCCCTCGAACACGCCGCAGCCGTAGTGCAGCGAGTGGGTGAGGATGTGGATCTTGGCGTCGTCCCAGTCGACGAGATGCCCGTCCATCCAGATCTTCTCCGACTTGGTGATCGGCATGGTTACACCCTTCCGGCGACCGCGTCGCCCAGCTCGGAAGTGGTGCCGGGTAGGCCCTTGGCCTCCGACACCGCCTTGGTGATCCGGGCGGCGGCGTCCCCCTCGCCCAGGAAGTCCAGCATCATGGCCGCCGACCGGATGGCGGCCAGCGGGTTGGCCTTGCCCGTCCCCACGATGTCGGGGGCGGACCCGTGCACCGGCTCGAACAACGACGGGCCGGTGCGATCGGGGTTGAGGTTGGCAGAGGCGGCCAGGCCGATGCCCCCCGCCACCGCCCCACCGAGGTCGGTGAGGATGTCGCCGAAGAGGTTGTCGGTGACCACCACGTCGTAGCGCTCGGGCGACTCCACGAAGTAGATGCAGGCGGCGTCGATGTGGTGGTAGGCGGTCTGCACGTCGGGGAACTCGGCGCTCACCTCGTCGAAGGTGCGCTGCCACAGGTCGCCTGCGAAGGTGAGGACGTTGGTTTTGTGCACCAGCGTGAGGTGGCGCCGCTCGCCGGCGTCGGCCAGCCCGAAGGCGTAACGGATGCAACGCTCCACGCCCCTGCGGGTGTTGACCGATCCCTGGGTGGCGATCTCGTGCGGCGTGCCCTTGCGCAAGAAGCCGCCTTCGCCTGCGTAGGTGCCTTCGGTGTTCTCACGGACGACCTGGCAGTTGAGGCGGTCGGACTCGAAGGGCCGCAGGTTCACGTACAGGTCGAGCTCGAAGCGCATGCGCAGGAGCAGCCCGCGCTCGAGCACCCCAGGGGGCACGTCGGGCGTGCCCACGGCCCCGAGCAGGACGGCGTCGAAGCCCCGCAGCTCGTCGAGCACGGTGTCGGGCAGCACCTCACCGGTGCGGAGGTACCGGGCGCCGCCGAGGTCGTACTCGACCTCGTCGAGGGTCACGCCCGCGGCGCGCACGACCTTGCGGGCCTCGGCCATGACCTCCGTACCGATCCCGTCCCCGGCGATGACTGCGACTCTGTGGGTTGCCAACGAAAAGCTCCTGAGAAATGAAAAACCGCCCACTTCTGTGGACGGTCGACAGCGCACACCGGAGGGCCGGCGAGCGCTACGTGGTAATGACTACGAAGGTGCTGGACAGCGACATGGTCCCGCCAGTGTCTCCCGTCGAGGCGCCCTTCGTCAACCGATAGCCTCGACGGGATGAGCGAGACGCAACTCTCCCGCGCCGCCTTCGAACGCCTGCAGGCCGAGCTCGAAGACCTGACAACGCGTGGCCGCGTCGAGATCGCCCGAGCCATCGAAGCGGCCCGCACACTCGGCGACCTTTCCGAGAACGGCGACTACCACGCGGCCAAGGACTCCCAGGGGAAAATGGAGGCCCGCATCCGCCAGCTCGAGCACATGCTGGCCAACGCCGCCATCGTCGACGAGTCGGCCACGCCTAAGGGCGTCGTGGGCGCCGGGTCGGTCGTCACCATCCGCTACGACGGCGACGACGACACCGAGCAGTACCTGATCGGGTCGATCGAGGAGAAGAACGAGGCCTACGACGTCATCTCCCCCAGCTCGCCGTTGGGGCAGGCCCTCGTGGGCCGCAAGGCGGGCGAAGTCGTGGAGTACGACGTGCCCAGCGGGGCGCGCCTCAAGGTCGAGCTCGTCAAGGTCGGCGCCTGAGCGGGTTCGTCGGCGACACGCGGGCCACCGCCGTGGTGGCCGCCGACGGCCGCCTCTCCTGGGGCGACGTCGTGGTCCGGCTCGGGCCGGTCGAGGGGGCGCAGTCGTACGAGCCCGCCACCAACGTGTTGCGCACCCGCATGCCAGCGGCCGAGGTCGTCGACTTCCTGCCGTGGCTGGGCGACAGCCTGCGTCCCGACGGACGCGTGATGCGCGTCGTCAGCGGGCCGTTCGACCTCGACGTGGAGCCGGTGAACCCCGGTGCACGGGTTGTCCGCTTTTCCGCCGGTGTCGCCTTCGACGACACCGTGGTGCGCACTGTCGACGCGGGCGAACACACGGTGGTGACGGTCGGCCCCGATGACGAGGGGCTGTCGCTCGACGGGGCCATGGACCTGCTCGACCGCACCGAACGGGCCTGGCGGTCGTGGTTGGCGCCCATGTCGTACGACGGTGCATGGAGGGCAGTGGTGGAACGGTCGTTGCTGGCGGTCAAGGCCCAGCCCGTCGGCGGCGTAGGAGCGACGGCACGGGCCACGCGCACGTACGCGGCGTTGGGGCTCGACGAGGACGCCGACGCGGGGCGTTCTCGGCTGCGGGCCCTGCTGGCCGAGGCGGAGTTGCCCGAGCTTCTCCTGGCCGCCCTCGACGTGGCCCGCGCCCTCGACGGCGACGTGGCGCCCGAGGTGGTCGACTGCTGGGCCGACGAGTGGCGAGAGGCCGAGCGTCCCCGGCAGCGGCTGCACATCGCCCGGGCGCTCCGGTTGGTGGCCCAGGCGGCGTTCGCCCGGAACCCGCTCGACCTGGCGGCGGCCGCGTGGCGGGCCGAGGCCATCGAGATCGAACGGGAAGTCGTCGACGACGACGAGCCCGGCGTGGTGGAGCTGGCGGACCAGCATCGCTGGGAGGACGCCCACGGGCAGATGGACATCATGCTGGGGTCGCTGTCGTCGCTGGGCTTCGCCACCGCCCCGCCGCCCGACGTGGGCAGCCAGCTCGACGTGGTCGACGCCGCCGTGGCGCTGGGCGTCGGCCCTCGCTGAAGCCCGCCGGCCTCAGGCGGGGGCGGCGCCGCCGCTGCGGTCGCGCCGCTGGGCCAGCACGACGCGGGCGACGGTGCCACCACCGGGCCGAGGCAGCAACGTCACCGTGCCACCGAGCGAGGCCGCCAACTCCCGCACCACATGCAGGCCCACCCCCATGCCGCCCGGCGCCGGGTCGTTGCCTTGGCGGAAGAGCTCGAAGAGCTGCTCGGGGTCGCCCGGCGGGACCCCGGGGCCACGGTCGAGCACGTCGACGGTGAAGGCGGTCTCCTCCAGTGTGGCCTCCACGGTGATGGGTCCGATGGTGGCGTACTTGGCCGCATTGGCCAGCAGATTGATCATGATCTGGCGCAGGCGCGACGGCACCGTCCACACCATGAGGTCGTCGGGGACCCCGTTCACGATCCGGCCCGCGGCCACCGGCCCGACGGCCTCGCAGGTATCGCGGACGAGCTCCGCCAAGTTGATGTGCTGACGACGGGTGTCGGCTACCAGCGACCCGCGGAGGCCGCCGCCTTCGCGCAGGTCTCGCAGGAGCTCGGCCATGTGCTCGGCCTGCCGCTGTCCTCGCACGGCGATGTCGGCCACGAAGGCGGCGTCGACGTCGGGGGTCTGCAGCGCCTCGAAGGCGGCGAGGATGACCGTCAGCGGGTTGGCGAGCTCGTGCACCAGCACCCGGGTGAGCTGTTCAACGGCCTCGGGGCCGGCCGCCTCGCCCGCCTCTTGGAGCCGTTGTCGTCGTTCATTGTCGTCAACCATGCCGACTCCGTTTGACAACGAGAGGTGTATGGACGTGTGTCACACTGTAAAAGCGTAGAGTAAACCGGCCTAATTTTGCGGAATATGACCACTCCGACTTCACAAATTGTGTCGAGTCATCTACAACGCAGGCCATGGGGAGATTCGGTGAGATTCTTCGGGCTCGCCGAGAAGAGCAGGGGCTCGAGCAGGGCGACGTGGCGCGCCAGCTCGGAGTAACCCAACAGACGGTCTCCAAATGGGAGACCGGTGTGACGGTTCCGCGCGCCTCGCGCATCGCTGCGTTGGCCTCCTTGTTGGAACTGGACCCTGCACTTCTACACCGCGCCGCGGGGTCGGCAGGCGCATCGTCGCTGCGAGCAGGGAGTTTCCCGGCGGTGTCGAGCCTGGCGCTGGAACTGCTGTCGGAGCGAGACCTTTTACGCCTGCTCGACGCGGCATGGCAGGAGTTCCGTCGACGACGCCATCTCGACAGCTAAGCGGTGGCCGCCGAGAGCCACCGATCGTGGCGGTAACGGAACCAGTTCGCCAGCGCCCGGCCCGTCATCCAGGCCAGCAATCCGACCCACAGCCCGACGATGCCCAACGACTTGTGCAGAAGCACAGCAATAGCAAACGGGCTGAACACCACGAGCCCGATGACCGTGCTCCATTGCAGGAACCGGAAGTCGGATGCGCCGATCAACACGCCGTCGAGCACGAAGGCGATAGCCGCCGGCACTTGCACCACGGCGGCAATGAGCATCGCCACCCGCGCCCGTTCCACGACCGAAGGATCTTCGCTGAACAGCTGCGGCAGGACGGGCGACGCGGCCGCCAGCGCCAGCCCGACGACGACTCCGGCGAGGGCGCCCACCCGCAAGAGCCGCTCCGACACCGCCCGGGCTTCGACGGTGTCGCCCGCACCCAGTGCCGTGCCCACGAGGATCTGGCCGGGGATGGCGAGCGAGTCGAGCACCAAGGCCAGGAAGAAGTGGACCTGGACGGTGATCTGGTGCCCTCCCAAGGTGGCCGGGCTCACCCGGGCCGCCACCGCCGTGGCCAGGGCCAGGGCCGAGAACAGGGCGGCGGTGCGCAGGAACAAATGGCGGCCCGCCACCAAGAGGCGGCGGATCTCGGCGGCCACGGGACGGCGCCCTGCCTCGGCCGCCAGGAGACGGGGCGCCAGCAGGGCGAGGAACCAGGCGGCGGCGCCCACCTGGGCCACCACGGTGCCCCAGGCCGAGCCCGCCACGCCGAGGTCGAGCCCGTAGACCAGGGCGAACTCCAAGACGGTGTTGACGACGTTGGCCGCCAAGGTGACGACCAGCGGCGTGCGGGTGTCGGCCACGCCCCGCAGGTAGCCGTGGGCCACGAAGGCCACGAGGACGAAGGGGATGCCGACGGTGCTGATGCGTAGGTAGGTGCGGGCGGCCGCTGCGATCTCGCCCTCGCCGCCCACGGCGGACACGAGCGGCCCGCTCGCCCCCGCCAGCACGGCCGCCAGCGGGATGCCGATGAGGGCGCACAGCCACAGGCCTTGGGCGGCCACGGCCCCGGCACCTCGGTGGTCGCCCCGCCCGGTGAGGAAGGCCACCCGGGCGGTGGTGCCGTACGACAGGAAGTTGAACACGGGCAGGAGGCCCGCCAACACCACGGACGCCACGGCCAGCCCGCCCAGGGGCACGGTGCCCAGCCGACCGACGATGGCCGTGTCGACGAGCACGTACAAGGGCTCGATGGCGAGGGTCCCCAGCGCCGGGACGGCGAGGGCGATGATGCGCCTGTCGCGTGTGTCGAGCCGCGAGGTCAAAGCCAGTCCATGGCCCGCTCGATGCGATGGGCCGCTTCGATGACGGCCAGTGCGTACTTCTTGCCCGGCGCCCGCGTGGTGCGCTCGACCGGCCCCGACACCGAGACGGCAGCCACCACCTCGTCGCCCTGCAAGACGGGGGCGCTCACCGACGCCACGCCTTTTTCCCGCTCCTCCACGCTCTCGGCGTAACCCCGCTTGAACACGGCCGGGTCTTCCCGCAGGACCTTGCCGGCGGAGCCCTTGTCCATGGGCAGGACGGCTCCCACCGGGACGATCGTGCGCAAGCCGTGCGGCGACTCGATCGACACCACGCACACCCGGCCGCCGTTGCGGGGCACGTAGAGCTGCACGCTTTCCCCGGTCTGGTCGCGCAGGTCTTCGAGGATCGGCCGGGTCACGCGCTCGAGCGTGGAGCCGATGAGCCGCGGCCCCATGACGAAGCGCCCGTCGTCGTCACGCCCGACCAGGCGGTGGCACTCCAGGGCCACGGCCAACCGGTGCGCGGTCGCCCGGTTGAGCCCCGTGGCCTCGACCAGCTCGACGAGCGTGCGCGGCCCGCCCTCCAAGGCATCGAGGATGGAGACGGCCTTGTCGATGACCCCGATCCCGCTTACACTCGCCATGAGATGAGATTCTCATCTCACTATGTGAGACAGTCAAGTGAGAAGTCGAGTGGGACAGCCAATGGGAAAAACGCTGAGTGAGAAGGTCTGGGATCGGCATGTGGTCCACCACGCCGAGGGCGAGCCCGACCTGCTCTACATCGACCTCCACCTCGTGCACGAGGTGACCTCGCCCCAGGCCTTCGACGGGCTGCGCCTGGCGAACCGGCGGGTGCGTCGTCCCGACCTAACGCTGGCGACCATGGACCACAACGTCCCGACGATGAACATCGACCAGCCCGTGGCCGACCCCATCTCCCGCAAGCAGATGGAGGTGCTGGCGGCCAACTGCGCCGAGTTCGGCGTCCCCCTCTACCCCATGGGCCACCGCAACCAGGGCATCGTCCACGTGATCGGCCCGGAGCTGGGCCTGACCCAGCCGGGCATGACGATCGTGTGCGGCGACAGCCACACGGCCACCCACGGCGCCTTCGGGGCGTTGGCGTTCGGCATCGGCACCAGCGAGGTCGAGCACGTGCTGGCCACCCAGACGCTCCCCCAGCGCCGTCCCGGCACCATGGCCGTCGAGGTCGAGGGCGACCTTCCCGCCGGGGTAACGGCCAAGGACGTCATCCTCGCCGTCATCGGCCGCATCGGCACCGGCGGCGGCATCGGCTCGGTCATCGAGTACCGGGGCTCGGCCATCCGGGCGCTGTCGATGGAAGGGCGCATGACCGTCTGCAACATGAGCATCGAAGGCGGCGCCCGGGCGGGCATGGTCGCCCCCGACGACGTGACCTTCGCCTACCTGGAGGGCCGCAGGCACGCCCCCAAGGGCGCGGCGTGGGAGCGGGCGCTCGACGAGTGGCGCTCGTTGGCAACCGATGCCGACGCCACCTTCGACAAGTCGGTGACCCTCGATGCCGCCGAACTTCGTCCGCACGTCTCGTGGGGCACCAACCCGGCGCAAGTGGTGCGCATCGACGGCGCCGTCCCCTCGCCCGACGCCTTCCTCGACCCGGCCGAACGCGACGCCGCAGCTCGGGCGTTGGAGTACATGGGCCTGGAGGCGGGCACGCCGGTGCAGGAGATCCCCGTCGACACCGTGTTCATCGGGTCGTGCACCAACTCCCGCATCGAGGACCTGCGGGCAGCGGCCGCAGTGCTCGACGGCCGTCGGGTCAAGCCGGGCATGCGGGCCATGGTGGTGCCCGGTTCCATGTTGGTGAAGGCCGAAGCCGAAGCCGAGGGGCTACATGAGGTGTTCAAGGCCGCGGGCTTCGAATGGCGGGAGGCGGGCTGTTCGATGTGCCTGGCCATGAACCCCGACAAGCTGGCACCGGGCGAGCGGGCGGCATCGACGTCGAACCGCAACTTCGAGGGCCGCCAGGGCCCGGGCGGCCGCACCCACCTGGTTTCCCCGCCCGTCGCCGCCGCCACCGCCGTGGCCGGCCGCTTCGCCACCCCCGAGGAGCTCGACTGATGGAGCCCATCCGCGTCATCACCGGCACCGCCGTCCCCCTGCGGCGCAGCGACGTCGACACCGACCAGATCATCCCGGCCGAGTGGCTCAAGCGGGTAGAGCGCACCGGCTTCGGCGAGGGCCTGTTCTCGGCCTGGCGCCAGAAGGAGGGGCCGTCGTTCCCGCTGAACCGCCCCGAGTTCCAGGGCGCCTCGATCCTCCTGGCGGGCGCCAACTTCGGCACCGGCTCGTCACGGGAGCACGCCGTGTGGGCGCTGACCGACTACGGCTTCCGCGCCGTCGTCTCCCCGCGGTTCGCCGACATCTTCCGCAACAACTGCACCAAGGCCGGCCTGGTGCCGGTGCAGGTCGGCGAGGAGGTCGTCGAGGCGCTCATGGCCGCGGTGGAAGCCGACCCCACGGTGGAGGTCACCGTCGACGTCGAATCCCGCGTGGTCTACGTGCCGTCACTGGGCATCGAGTCGCCGTTCCCCATGGACGACTTCACCCACTACCGGCTGCTCGAAGGGCTCGACGACATCGGCCTCACCCTGCGTAACGAAGCCGCCGTCGACCGCTTCGAAGCGCAGCGGTCCGACCTCCTGCCCACCACCAGCGCGTAAATTCCCGCCGCGTCGCGACGGCTGCTCGATACGGTCGGCGCATGCCGACGCCTCGTACAACCGTCCGCCGCCGGGGCGCTCGGGGTGCCTACGACCGGGCCACCATCGACGCCATCCTCGACGAGGGCAAGGTCTGCCACGTGGCCGTGGCCGACGACGACGGGCCCGTGGTGTTGCCGACGGGCTACGTCCGCATCGGCGACGAGGTGCTCCTCCACGGCGCCGCGGGCAACCACCTGCTGCGACTGGTGGGCGACGGCAGGCCGGTGTGCGTGACGGTCACACTGCTCGACGGCTTGGTGCTGGCCAAGAGCGCCTTCAACCACTCGATGAACTACCGCTCGGTGGTGGCTTTCGGGCGGGGCCGAGTGGTGGAAGGCGACGAGAAGCGGGCCGTCCTCGACGCCTTCGTCGACCACATCGTGCCCGGGCGCAGCGCCGAGGCCCGTCCGCCCACGCAGCGCGAACTCGACGCCACGCTCGTGATCGCCGTCCCCCTCAATGAGGCGTCGGCCAAAGTCCGCAGCGGCGGCCCGCACGACGACGAGGCCGACCTGGCCCTCGACGTGTGGGCCGGGGTCATCCCCGTCAGCCTCGTCGAGGGCGAGCGCGTGCCCGCTCAGCCGTAGCGGGCCCGCAGTTCGAGGTGGCCGATCAAGCGCCCCACCAACCGGGAGGCCGTCTCGTCGAACCCGTCGTCGGCGAGGGCGTCGGCGAGCACGGCAGCGGCGGAGGCCGCGGCTGGGGCGAGGGCGCCGCGCTCGGCCAGTGAGGTCGCCACCTCGGCCACCGTGGCCTGCGGGCCGACCGGCACATGCTTGGAGGCGGCCAGTTCCCAGAGGGCGGCTTGGAGTCGGATGGCGGCATCGGCGTTGCCGAGCGACATCGCCGTCGACCACCGGCCCGAGAGCAACACGGGGAGCTGCCATGTCTGGCGGTTCACGGCGGCCAGCTGTTCGTCGGTGGGAGGCCGGCTGCGTCGTGACCACGTGCGCAGGAGCGACCGCCGGGGTTCGATTGCTTCGGTAGCGTCCATGGCACGATTCTCTACCTTCGCAAGGAAATTGCCTAGTGGCAGAAACGCCCTCGTGCGTTATAATCCTGCCATGGCTCGCAAGCGGCACACGGTCGCCGTCCCCGTGTTCGACGGCGTGGCGCCGTTCGAACTGGCTGTCCCCTGCGAGGTGTTCGGGATCGACCGCTCCGAGCTGGTATCGCCCTGGTACCGGTTCAAGGTCTGCGCCGTGGGACCGACGCCGGTGCGCACCTCGATCGGCTTCAGCATCGACACGCCCTACGGCGTGAAGGATCTCGAGCGGGCCGACACCGTCATCGTCCCGGCCGGTGTCGGCGTGCACCGCGGCGCTCCGGAGCCGCTGCTGGACGCGCTGCGAACGGCGCACAGCCGGGGCGCACGAATCCTGTCGGTGTGCAGCGGCGCCTTCGTCCTGGCCGAGGCGGGGCTGCTCGACGGGCGCCGGGCCACCACCCACTGGGCGCATGCCGACGAGCTGGCCGAGCGCTACCCCGACGTGAAGGTCGACCCCAAGGTGCTCTACGTCGACGACGGCGACATCCTCACCTCGGCGGGTACCGCTGCCGGCATCGACCTGTGCCTGCATGTGGTCCGCCTCGACCACGGGGCCGAGGTGGCCAACGCCGTGGCCCGGCGCATGGTGGTGCCGCCGCATCGCGACGGCGGCCAGGCCCAGTACGTCGACCAGCCCATACCCGTGGGGCCGGGCGACGACCTGTTGGGCGACCTGCTGGCGTGGATGGTCGAGCACCTCGACGAACAACTGTCGGTCGAGGACCTCGCCTCCCGAGCCGCCATGTCGCCCCGTCACTTCGCCCGCCGCTTCCGGGCGGTAACGGGTACGACGCCCCACCAGTGGCTGCTGAGCCAGCGAGTATTGCTGGCCCAGCGCCTGCTGGAGACGAGCAACGAGCCCATCGAGTTGATCGCCGACCGATGCGGGTTCGGCACTGCCGCCAACCTGCGGCAGCACTTCGCCCGCATCGTGGGCACCTCCCCTGCCGCGTACCGCCGCACGTTCACGTGCGAAGCAGTCGGCAGGTGACCTCGACTACGGCGTGGCTTCGGGCGTCTTCACCTCGTTGCGGGCGCGCACCCGGACGAGCCGGTTGACGGCGCCGAGGTAGGCCCGGGCCGACGCCTCGACCACGTCGGTCGACACGCCCCGGCCGGAAACGCGGAAGCCGTCCGCTTCGATCTGCACGACGACGTCGCCGAGGGCGTCGATGCCGCCGGTGACCGACGACACGTTGAAGTCGGTGAGCTTGGCGTCGACGCCGGTGGCCGCCTTGATGGCCTGGCAGGCGGCGTCGATCATGCCGTCGCCCTCGGCCGTGGCCTCCACCTTCTCGCCCGTGCGGAGGAGCACCACCCGGGCGCGGGGCACGCCCACCGTGCCGCCGTTGACCTCGAGCGACTCGAAGGCGAAAGCAGGTGCGTCGGCTACACCGCCGATCTCCTCGGCCACGATGGCCTCAAGGTCGGCTTCGGTGATCTGCACCTTGCGGTCGGCCAGTTCCTTGAAGCGGGTGAACGCCGCGTTCAAGGCGTCGCCCTGGACGTGCAGGCCCATCTGCTTCAACGTGTCGGCGAAGGCGTGGCGGCCCGAGTGCTTGCCCAAGATGATCTGGCGGCCTTCCTGGCCCACCGACTCGGCGTCGATGATCTCGTAGGTGCTGCTGTGGGCCAGCACCCCGTGCTGGTGGATGCCGGACTCGTGGGCGAAAGCATTCCGCCCCACCACCGCCTTGTTGTACTGGACCGGGTAGCCGGTGAGGCGGGCCACCAACCGGCTGGTGCGGGCCAGTTCTTCGGTGTGCACGCCGACCTCGATGCCGGGGAACTGGTCGCCCCGGATCTTGATGGCCATGACGACCTCTTCCAGAGCGGCGTTGCCCGCCCGCTCGCCCAGGCCGTTCACGCACACCTCGACCTGGCGGGCGCCCGCCTGCACGCCGGCGAGCGAGTTGGCCGTGGCCAGCCCCAGGTCGTTGTGGCAGTGGGTCGAGGTGATGTAGTCGCCCTTGATGTTGCGACGGATGTACTGGATCAGCGCGCCGAAGTCCCAGGGGATGCCGTAGCCGACGGTGTCGGGGATGTTCAGCGTGGTGGCGCCTGCGTCGACTGCGGTCTGCAGGACTTCCATCATGAATTCGAGCGGGGTGCGGGTGGCGTCCTGCGGGCTGAACTCGACGTCGTCGGTGTGCTCACGGGCGCGAGAGACGCCGGCCTTGGTCTGTTCCAGCACCTGGGGCTCGGTCATCTTCAGCATGTGCTCCATGTGCTGCGGGCTGGTGGAGATGAACACGTGGATGCGCCCGCGGTCGGCATCCTTCAGCGCTTCCCAGCACCGGTCGACGTCGGCCAGATGGGTGCGGGACAGCCCGGCGATGACGGGGCCGCGCACCGAACGGGCGATGGCCTGCACGGATTCGAAGTCGCCCTGGCTGGCCACGGGGAAGCCCGCCTCGATGTAGTCGACGCCCAGCCGCGCCAGCTGTTCGGCGATCTCGAGCTTCTCGGCCACGTCGAGGGAGATGCCCGGCGACTGCTCGCCGTCTCGCAAGGTGGTGTCGAAAATGATCAGTCGCTCGGACATCTGGCGTTCCTTTTGTTGGTTGCGGGAGAAACAAAAAACCTCCTGGCCCGAGGGCACAGGAGGCGAAGGCGAGTTCCCGGACGGGAGCTCGCCGCTAGGTAAGAAGGAGGACGAAGGCGGGGGCCGCTCGCATGACCTGTTCATCGTTGCAGGACAGGGGTGGGGCGTCAAGGTACGTTGGGTTGCATGATTCGACGGTCGTTCCGCATCGGGCTGCGCGTGGGGTTGCTCGGCGGCATCGCCGCCGGGGTGGCGAAGATCGTGCAGTCACGGCGATCGCCGTCGCCGGTGGTGGAGTCCCCGCCGCCGTCGACAGAGGTCGCTCCCGAGACCGAGTGGCCGCCCATCCAGGCGCCCCCGACCGAGGTCGAGGCCGAGGTGCCGACCGTGCAGGCCGAGCAGGAGACGGCGGCGCCGGTGCGCAAGGCGCCTGCCAAGAAGGCGCCTGCCAAGAAGAAGGCGGCGCCCCGCACACGCAAGGCAGCGGCGCCTGCGGTGGCCACCGCGTGGATCGAGCCCACAGGCTCGGTGTGCCCGCCGTCGCACCCGGTCAAGGCCAAGCTGTCGAGCCGGCTGTTCCACCTGCCGGGCATGTTCGCCTATGCCCGCACCGTCCCCGACCGGTGCTACACCACGGCCGAAGCGGCCGAGGGCGACGGCCTGGTGAAGGCCAAGCGCTAAAGCGCCACGCGCGGGGCTACAGCTCGACGACGGAGTGGACGTCGAGGATCCCGGCAGACGACTCCAGGCGGTCGCGGACCTCGTCGGGCAGCGGTTGGTCCACGGCGATGGCCATGAGCGCGGTGGCGGTGGCGCTGTCGCGGGTGCGGCCGAGAGCCATGTCGGCGATGTTGACGCCCGCTTCGCCGAGCACGGTGCCGACGAGGCCGACCACGCCAGGGCGGTCGTCGTTGCGGACCAGCAGCATGTGGCGGGCGAAGGGGACGTCGATGTCGTGGTCGTCGACCATGACGAGGCGGGGCTCGCCTCGGCCTGCGGAGAGGGTGCCCGCCACCGCGTGGGTGTCGCCCCGAAGGGTGACCAGGTTCACGTAGTCGTGGGCCGTGGAGGTCTTGGTCTCGCGGACTTCGAGGCCACGCTCCTCAGCCAGTTGCGGCGCGTTGACGTACGAGACCTGGTCGGTGCCTGAGAACAGGCCCTTGAGGACCGACAGGGTGAGGATGCGGGTGTCGTAGTCGGCGATGGCGCCCTGGTACTCGATGTCGAGGACGGCGGGCATGCCGTTGTTGACGGCGGCGAGCAGGCGGCCCAGGCGTTCGGCCAGCGGGAGGAAGGGGCGAACGGTCTCCGACGCCTCGCCCGCGCTGACGTTGACGGCGTAGGGGACGAAGTCGCCGGCGAGGGCGAGCAGCACCTGCTCGGCGATGGTGATGCCGGCCTTGTCCTGGGCCTCGGCCGTGCTGGCGCCGAGGTGGGGGGTGACGACGACGGGATCGAGCTCGAACAACGGCGATGTGGTGGTCGGCTCGGCGGCGAACACGTCGAGGCCTGCGCCCGCCACCTGGCCGCTGCGCACGGCCTCGGCCAGCGCGTCCTCGTCGATGATGCCGCCGCGGGCGGCGTTGACGATGCGGATGCCGGGCTTGGCCTTGGCCAGCAGGTCCTTGTTGATCAGGCCCATGGTCTCGGGCGTCTTGGAGACGTGGATGGTGAGGAAGTCGGCTGTGGCCACGAGGTCGTCGATGGTGGCCACCAGCTCGATGCCGAGTTGGCGGGCGCGGTCGGGCGAGACGAAGGGGTCGTAGGCCATGAGGCGCATGCCGAAGGCCAGGGCGCGTTGGGCGACGAGGGCGCCGATGCGGCCGAGGCCGATGACGCCGAGCGTCTTGCCGTGGAGCTCGACGCCTTCCCACTTGGAGCGCTCCCATTTGCCTGCTTTGAGGGCGGCGTGGGCCTGGGGGACGTTGCGGGCCTGGGAGAGAAGCAGGGCCATGGTGTGCTCGGCGGCCGAGAGGATGTTCGACTGCGGGGCGTTGACGACCATCACGCCGCGCCGGGTGGCGGCGGCCACGTCGACGTTGTCGAGGCCGATGCCGGCGCGACCGACGACGACGAGGTCGGGTCCCGCTTCCAACACCTCGGCGGTGACCTGGGTGGCCGAGCGGATGATGAGGGCGTGGGCGCCCTTGACGGCGTCGAGCAGGTCGGAGGGCGACAGGCCCAGCTGCTCGTCGACGTCGTGGCCCGCCGCCCGCAAGGCGCTCAGGCCGCGTTCGGCGAGTTGCTCGGAGACGAGGATGCGGGCCATGTGGCCCATCCTCGCGAACCGGTTGTGCCCGCTGCCAAGCGTGGCGTCAGTGCGGGACCTTTTCCGGCGCCTTGCTACGGGCCTTTTCCACGAAGTCGCCGAGGTCGTCGGCATCGGCGCGCTGGCAGAGCAGGCGCTGCTGCCACGCCGTGGCGGCGATGGGGACGGGCATGTCCTTGCGCTCGACGACGAGCGTGTCGCGGGGGTACGTGTCGCGAACGGCGCGGACGGTTGTCACTTCGGCCACCGGGACGTCGGAGCGGTACCAGAGGATGACGTAGCCGTGTTCGAGGGCGTGGACGAGGTTGCCGTCGGGCACGATGTTGAGGCCCGCGTAGACCCCGGGGCGGGCCGCTTGCGCCAGGTGGTCGCCACCACTCGGCGGGTTCACTGTGTACGTGGGGGCCGGGCCTGCCCCCAACGGGCCGGCGTAGCCGGGAGCGTCGGTGTGGACGATGCCGGGGGCGCTGTAGACGTCCATGTTGCTGTCGGCGACACATCCGCCTGTCATGCCGTCGTCAGGCGGGCCGACGTTGTCGTTGTCGTCGCCGTCACTCCCGCCACCGCAGGCGCCCGCCAAGAGCGTGAAGGCCGCCAGCGCTGCTGCCCCCCGTCGGCGCATCAGCCCGCGACGAGTTTGCCGATTCGGGTGACGCCTTCCACCAGGTCGTCGTCGCCCAAGGCATACGACAGGCGGGCGTAGCCGGGAGCGCCGAACGCCTCCCCGGGCACGACGGCCACCCGCACCTCGTCGAGCACAATCTCGGCCACGTCGAGGGTGGTCTGCGGTGTGCGTCCCCCGAGGTCGCGGCCGAGCAGGCCCTTGAACGACGGGAAGGCGTAGAAGGCGCCCTCCGGCTCGATGCACGTGACGCCGGGGATGTCGTTGAGCATGGCGTGAATGGTCTGGCGGCGGCGGTCGTAGGTGGCGCGCATCTCGGCCACGGCCGACAGGTCGCCCGACACCGCGGCCAGCGCCGCGTACTGCGAGACGTTGCCGACGTTGGAGGTGGCGTGCGACTGCAGGTTGGCGGCCGCCTTCACGACGTCGGCGGGGCCGATCATCCACCCCACCCGCCAGCCGGTCATGGCGTAGGTCTTGGCCACGCCGTTGACGACGACACACCGGTCGGCAATCTCGGGCACGACGACGGGCATCGAGTGGTGGGCGGCGTCGCCGTACACCAGGTGCTCGTAGATCTCGTCGGTGAGTACCCAGATGCCCCGTTCGTCGGCCCAGCGACCGATGGCCTCGATCTCGTCACGGGGGTAGACGGCGCCGGTGGGGTTCGACGGCGACACGAACAGCAACACCTTGGTGCGGGGCGTCAGCGCCGCTTCCAACTGGTCCACCGTGGCCCGGAAGCCGGTGGTCTCGTCGGTCTCGACGTAGACCGGGACGCCGCCCGCCAAGGCGATGGCCTCGGGGTAGGTGGTCCAGTAGGGAGCGGGGACGATGACCTCGTCGCCGGGGTCGAGCAGGGTGGCGAAGGCGTTGTAGATGGCCTGCTTGCCCCCGTTGGTCACCAGCACCTGGGCGGCCTCGACGGCGAAGCCGGAGTCGCGGGCGGTCTTGGCGGCGATGGCGGCCCGGAGCTCGGGCAAGCCGGGCGTGGGCGTGTACTTGTGGGCCTTGGGGTCGCCGCAGGCGGCGGCGGCGGCCTCGACGATGTGGGCAGGCGTGGGGAAGTCGGGCTCGCCCGCGCCGAAGCCGACGACGTTCTCGCCCGCCGCTTTGAGCGCCTTGGCCTTGGCGTCGATGGCCAGGGTGGCCGACTCGGCGACGGCCCCGATACGTGTGGAGATGCGACCCATGCCTGCCATGCTGTCACACGTGCCTGATGCCGCTGCGCCTGAAATCCGCATCCCGACTGACCTGCTTCCCGCCGACGGCCGCTTCGGCTCCGGGCCCTCGAAGGTGCGGCCCGAAGCCGTCGCCGCCTTGGACGGGTTGAGCCGCTCGTACCTGGGCACCAGCCATCGCCAGCCGACCGTCCGGTCGGTGGTCGGGCGGCTGCGGTCCGGGCTGAGCGACTTGTTCTCGCTGCCCGACGGCTACGAGGTCTTGCTCGGCAACGGCGGCACCACCTCGTTCTGGGACGCGGCAACCTTCGGCCTCGTCGAGGCGCGCAGCCTCCACCTGTCGTTCGGCGAGTTCTCCTCCAAGTTCGCCGCCGCCGTGGCCGCCGCGCCCCATCTGGAAGAACCCGTCGTGTTCGAGTCGGCACCGGGGACGCACCCAGAAATCGAGGCGCGCCAAGGCATCGACCTGTACGCCCTCACCCACAACGAGACGTCGACGGGCGTGGCTATGGAGGTCCGACGCCCGGCGGGCGCCGACGGCTTGGTCGCTGTCGACGCCACCTCGGCGGCGGGCGGGCTGCGCGTCGACCCCCACGAGTTCGACGTGTACTACTTCGCCCCGCAGAAGTGCTTCGGCGCCGACGGCGGGCTGTGGCTGGCGCTCTGCTCGCCCGCGGCGATCGAACGCATCGAGCAGCTATCGGCCTCAGGGCGGTGGTCCCCGGCTTCGCTCGACTTGAAGATCGCCCTCGACAACTCGCGCCTCGACCAGACCTACAACACGCCCGCGCTGGCCACGATCTACCTGACCGTCGACCAGACCGAGTGGATGCTGGCGGGCGGCGGCCTGGAGTGGGCGGCGGCGCGCTGCGACCGTTCGGCCGAGATCCTCTACGGCTGGGCCGAGTCGTCGCCCTTCGCCTCCCCGTTCGTGGCCAAGCCCGACGAGCGCAGCCACGTCGTGGGCACCATCGACTTCGACCCCGCAATCGACGCCACGGTCCTGAGCAAGGTGCTGCGGGCCAACGGGATCGTCGACACCGACTCGTACCGCAAGCTCGGTCGGAACCAACTGCGCATTGCCATGTTCCCGGCCGTCGAGCCCGACGACGTGGCCGCCCTCACCGCGTGCATCGACCACGTCGCCGCCGCGCTGGCGTAGCCGTACCCTGATCGGCGTGTCCCGGGGCGTTGCTGTCGTTGTCGCGCTTGTGTCGCTGTTGCTCGGCGCGCTCGCGGCGCCGGCTGCCGGGGCACAGCAACCGGCGCCCGCGGCCCCGCCTCCGCCTCGCGCCTGGGTGCTGGTGGACGCCGACACCGGCGCCGTCCTCGACGGTGGGCGCCACCGCGAGGCGATGCTGGTGGCGAGCGTCTTCAAGATCCTCACCGCCCTGGTCACGATCGAGAACCTGCCCCTCGACGCCGACGTGCCCATATCGGCCCGCGCCGAGGGCATGCCCGCCCGTCGGATGCAGCTCAAGAACGGCGAGGTGTGGAAGGCCTCCGACCTGCTCCACGCCCTGTTGTTGGCGTCGGCCAACGACGCTGCCGTGGCCTTGGCCGAGCGCACGGCGGGGTCGCTGGAGGCGTTCGGGGGCATGCTCGATCGCACGGCCGAGCGCCTGCATTTGGCCGATGCGCCGGTCCTGAAGGACCCGGCCGGATTGGACGACGAGTTCTCCGTCGACGGCGGCAGCCGCATCAGCGCCCGCGACCTCGCCATCGCCGCCCGGGCGTTCCTGGCGTACGAGGAACTGGTGTCGATCACCCGCCTGCCGGAGTACCGCTTCACGGGCGGCGACAACGAGCCCCACCGGCTACGCAGCCACAACCGGCTCCTCACGATGTATCCCGGGGCCCTCGGGCTGAAGACGGGGTACACCAAGCGGGCAGGCCACACGCTGATCGGCGCCGCCGAGCGCGACGGGCGGCGCATGGTGGCCGTAGTGCTGGGCGCCGCCGACCCGTACGGGTCGGTGATCCGCCTCCTCGACCGCGGCTTCGCCACTCCCGTGAGCGCCCAAGCCGATCTCGACCACCTGCCCCCGGTAGCGCTCGGGGACGCCCTCGAGCCCGTCACCGGCGAGGCGCCGGCGCCTCGTCCCGTCTCGACGCCCGTCGCGGTGGCGGCCGGGAGCAGGGCACCGTCGGTGCCGACCGACCTGCTCGTGCTCCTGGCCGGGAGCGCGCCCGCGGTGGCGATCCTCATCAGGAGGCGCAAGACGAGCCGCACTGCGGCAACGACGGCCTGGCCCATTTAGGCAGCCTCGCTGCGGGCCAGCGCCGTGCGAACGGTGTCGCACACCATCTCGGGCTGCTTGGTGATCTCCTCCCAGACGAAGCGGTAGACGCCGTAGCCGTGGATCTGTGCCTCACGGTCGCGGCGGCGGTCGGCGGCCATCTGGTCGGTGCGGCTGTGCCAGCGCCTGCCGTCGGCTTCGATGATCACCCGCTGGGCGGGGTACAGCAGGTCGACCCGCGAGGGCTGCTGCGGGCGCCACGGCAGTGGCGCCTGGCGCACGGGGGCGGGCAGGCCGCCCGCGGCGAGCACCTTGAGCAGGCGCCGTTCGAGCACGCTCTCGGGCGGCACGTAGCCGGGGCCCCGTGCGGCGAGGAGGCGGCCGAGCAGGCGCATGCCTCGCTTGCCGGGGCGCTTGAGCTCGTCGTAGACGGCTAGGACGTCCTCGACCCGGCACATCCGGGTCAGGTGGGCGTCATCGAGCGCCCGGGTGAGGCGGTCAGGGCGGCGGCGGGCGGCCAGGTCGACCAGCGTGCGGGCCGGGGTCGTCGTGGGCAGCCCGTCGACTGTCGTGAGGTGGTGGGGCCGCAGGTCGGTCGACTGGCGCACCTCGTACGGCGCGGGGCGCTCGTGGTCGCCGTGCGGCACCGTGACTGTGACCGGGCCAGGTGCGTAGGTGGTCAGCCGGTGGAGGGCAGCCGCCGCCTCGTGGGACACCACCGAATGGAGCCCCACATCGAGGTGGGCCAGCCACAGCCGCCGATGCCACGAGTCCGGCCACCCCGGCAGCGAGTACACCCCCGGCGCCACGGCGAGCCAGCGTGCCGCCTGCAGGCGTCGGTACACGACGACGTTGGTGGCACCACGGTCAGCAGCCTGCGAACGCGAGAACAGGCCGTGCTGTCGGGCTGCGAGGTCGGCAATGGGGGCATCGGTCACGCCCACCATCTAAACGAGAGGGTGAGACAACAACTCCCGAGTACATAGCGCTTCAGAATGAAGCGCTATGTACTCGGGACGCAGCGCGCTAGCCGCCGGAGACGTCTTGGGGGCGGGACTTGCCGGCGTTGATGAACGGCATCATCTCCCGCAGCTCCGCACCGACGTGTTCGATCGGGTGGTCCTTGCCGGCCTCCTGCAGCGCCTTGTACCGCGGCCCACCCGCCCGGTGCTCGGCGATCCACTCCTCGGCGAACTTGCCGGACTTGATCTCGTCGAGGATGCGCCGCATCTCGGCCCGGGTCTCGTCAGTGACGATCCGCGGGCCCCGGGTCAGGTCGCCGTACTCGGCGGTGGTCGAAATCGAGAAGCGCATGCCCGCCACGCCCTGCTCGTACATCAGGTCGACGATCAGCTTCAGTTCGTGCAGGCACTCGAAGTACGCCGACTCCGGCTGGTAGCCCGCCTCGATCAGCGTCTCGTAGCCCGCCATCACCAGCGCGGTGAGCCCGCCGCACAGCACGACCTGCTCGCCGAACAGGTCGGTCTCGGTCTCTTCCTCGAACGTCGTGTCCAAGACACCGGCCCGGGTCGCCCCGACGGCGTGCGCGTACGACAGCGCCAGGTCACGCGCCTTGCCCGACGCGTCCTGCGACACGGCGATGAGCGCAGGCACGCCGCCGCCCTCGGTGTAGGTGCGGCGCACCAGGTGGCCCGGCCCCTTGGGCGCCACCATGGCGCAGTCGACGCCCTCGGGCGGCGTGATCAGCCCGAAGCGGATGTTGAACCCGTGGGCGAAGAACAACGCGTCGCCCGACGACAGGCCCGGCGCGATCTCGGCCTCGTACACCGACGCCTGCTCGGTGTCGGGCAGCAGGATCATGATGACGTCGGCTTCCGCCGCCGCCTCGGCGACCGTGCGCACCGCCAGCCCCGCCTCCTCGGCCTTGGCCCACGAGCCCGAACCGGACCGCAGCCCGACCCGCACGTCGACGCCGGAGTCGCGCAGGTTCAGCGCGTGCGCATGCCCCTGCGAGCCGTACCCGACCACGGCCACCTTGCGGCCCGCGATGATCCCCGGGTCTGCGTCCTTCTCGTACGAAATCTTGGCGGCCACTGGCCTAACCCACCTTTCCGGTAACGGTGCGGAGGCGAGGTGCCTGCCGCTCCAACTTGGGCAGCGCAACCCGCCCGGTTCGCTGCACTTCCACGATCCCATAGGGACGCATGAGCTCTTCGAAGTCGTCGATCTTCTGCGGCGCGCCCATGAGGGCCACCGTCAGCGAGTCGTGCCCGACGTCGACGATCTTGCCTTCGAACACCTGCACCAACTCGATGACCTGCCCCCGCGTCGGCCCCTCGGCCCGCACTGTCAGCAGCACGAGCTCGCGCTCCACCGAGTCGGACGGGTGCAGCTCGTTGATCTTCACCACGTTGACCAACTTGAAGAGCTGCTTGGTGATCTGCTCGAGGGGCGACGACTCCACGTCGACGACGATCGAGATGCGCGAGAAGCGCTCGTCGTCGGTGGGCGCCACCGCCAACGAGTAGATGTTGTAGCCCCGCCGCGAGAACAGGTTGGTGACCCGGGACAACACGCCCGGCCGGTTCTCCACCAGCACGGTCAGCAGATGGTGCTTGATCGGGTCGGCGCTCATCGACCGCCCTCCCCTTGTGCCGGCCCCATGATGACCTCGTCGTTCGACGTGCCTGCCGCCACCATCGGGTACACCTTCTCCCGCGAGTCGGTGCGGAAGTCGATGACGACGGGACGGTCGTCGATCTCGTTGGCCTTGTCGATGGCGGGCTGCACCTCCTCGGGCGACTCGACCCGCAGGCCCACGCAGCCCATGGCCTCGGCCCACTTCACGTAGTCGGGCAGGTCGGGCGACAGGTACACCTCGGAGTACCGCTCCTCGTAGAACAGCTCCTGCCACTGCCGCACCATGCCCAGGTAGGCGTTGTTGAGGATGGCGACCTTGACGGGCACCCGCTCGGCCGACGCGGTGACGAGCTCCTGGGCCGTCATCTGGAAGCAGCCGTCGCCGTCGACAGCCCACACCATGCGGTCGGGCCGGCCCACCTTGGCGCCGATGGCGGCGGGCACGGAAAAGCCCATGGTGCCCAAGCCGCCCGAGTTGATCCACGTGTAGGGGTGGTTGAACTCCCAGTACTGCGACGCCCACATCTGATGCTGCCCCACGCCCGAGGCGAGGATGCAGTCGTCGGGCGTGGAGTCACGCAACTGCTCCAACACGTACTGCGGCTTGAGCGGCCCGTCGACCTCCCACGACTGCTCGTAGGCCAGCGGGAACTCCTTCTGCCACCGCCGGATCTCACCCAGCCAGTCGGACCGGTCGGGCTGCGCACCGCCGTCGAGCGCCCGCACGGCGGCGACCATCTCCTCGATGACCAGCCGGCAGTCGCCAACGATGGGCACGTCGGGACGACGGACCTTGCCCAACTCTGCGGGGTCGATGTCGACGTGGATGATCTTGGCGTCGGGTGCGAACGCGGAGACCTTGCCGGTGACCCGGTCGTCGAAGCGCGAGCCCAATGCGATCAACAGGTCGGCCTTCTGCAGCGACGTGATGGCCGTGTAGTTGCCGTGCATGCCGGGCATGCCGAGGCACAGTTCGTGCGAGTCGGGGAACGCGCCTCGCGCCATCAAGGTGGTGACGACGGGGATGCCGGTGAGCTCGGCCAGCTCCCGCAGCGCCTCAGCCGCACGGGCCTTGAGGATGCCGCCGCCCGCATAGATGACCGGGCGCCGCGACTCGCTGATGAGCCGGGCGGCCTCCTTGATCATGCGGGGGTGGCCCTTGGTGGTCGGCTTGTAGCCGGGAAGGCCGGTCGACACGTCGGCGTCGGACGGCCAGTACCAGTCCATCATCTGGTTGCTGATGTCCTTGGGCACGTCGATGAGCACGGGGCCGGGCCGGCCCGTGGTGGCGATGTGGAACGCCTCGCGCACGATGCGGGGAATGTCCTGCGCGTTGGTGACGAGCCAGTTGTGCTTCGTCACCGACATGGTGATGCCGGTGGTGTCGCACTCCTGGAAGGCATCGGTGCCGATGGCGCTGTAGGGCACCTGGCCGGTGATGCAGACCATGGGCACGGAGTCCATGTAGGCGTCGCACAACGGCGTGACGATGTTGGTGGCCGCCGGGCCGCTGGTGACCATGGCGACGCCGGGCCGCCCGGTGGCGTGCGCGTAGCCCTCGGCCATGTGGCCCGCGCCTTGCTCGTGGCGCACGAGGATGTGGCGGATGGTGGAGTCGATGATGGGGTCGTAGACGGGCAGGATGGCCCCGCCCGGGAGGCCGAACATGACCTCCACGGCCTCCATCTCCAGGCTCTTGATGAGGGCTTGCGCCCCAGTCAGTTTCATTGGTCGGCTTTCTCCCGGGAAAAGAAACGACCTCCCGTCTGGGAGGTCGTGAGGACGCACGCGCGGGGTGGGCGTGCGTCTAGGTGATAACTACGAGGAGGGTGCGGCGGCAGGACATCGCCGTCCATCCTCGCATCGTCGGGCGAAGTTGGCAAGGCCGATGCGCGGGCGACAGGATTTCCTCGCACAACGCTCTCGGGGACGCACGCACGCGCCGATGAGAGGCACACATCGGCACACACCCCGGGGGCGGGCATGCAGACGACGACGAGGAGGCGGACGCGAGCGCTGCTCGCCGCGGCAGTCGTCGTCGTCTCCTTCGTCGCCGCCGACACGCCGCCTCCGGCCGACGCCGCCCGCACCACCGTCGACCCCCACAAGGTCCGTTGGAGCCGCACGCGCCCCGACTTCATCCGTTCGGTGCGCACCACTCGCCCCGTGGTGGCGCTGTCGTTCGACGACGGTCCCGGCCCCGAGGACACGCCCCGCGTGCTCGACCTGCTGCGCGCCACCGGGGCCAAGGCCACCTTCTTCGTGGAAGGCGACGCCGCCCTCGGCCGTCCCGACCTGGTGCGCCGCATGGTGGAAGAAGGCCACGAGGTGGCCAACCACACCTTTAGCCACCCCGACCTCCCACCCCTCGACTACGACCAGGTGGTGGACGAGGTCGAGCGGGCGTCGGATGCCATTCGTGCCGCGGGCGTGAGCGAAGTGCCGCTGTTCCGCCCGCCTCGCGGCATGTTCGACCGCGAGGCCGCCGACGCCGTGCGCTCCACGGGGCACCTCACCGTCGGGTGGGACGTCTGCCTGGAGAAGTACCTGGCCCGCCACGACGACAACGACACGGCGGTGGCCGCCACCTTGGCCCGGGTGAAGCCGGGCTCCATCGTGTTGGCCCACGACGGTGGCATCCCCGACCGGGAGCGCACCGTCGAAGCACTCCCCGCCCTCCTTCGGGGCCTGCAGGGGAAGGGTTTCGAGGTCGTGACGGTTACAGAACTGCTGCGCGACGCAAGATGACGGGGTGCGGCGCGCCCTCCTGATCGCCATGACGCTTGTCCTGCTTCCGGCCTGTACCGACGACGGCCCGCCCGACGTCACCGCGCCCGAGCGCGAGCCGATCGTCTACGTGGCCGTCGGCGCCAGCGAGACGGTGGGCCACGGCCTGGCCGAGCCCGAGGAACAGGCGTGGCCCCGTCTCTTCCTGCGCACACTGCCCGACGACACTCGCTTCACCAGCGTGGGCGTGTCCGGCGCCAAGGTGGCCACTGCGTTGCAACAACAAGCCGGCCCGGCCGTCGATGCGCAGCCGACGCTGGTCACCGTGTGGCTCAACGTCAACGACATCGCCGGCTTCGTCGCCGTGGAGACCTACGAGCAACAGCTGCGCGACCTCGTGCGCCGGCTGCGCCGCAACGGCGAGGCGACCGTGCTCGTGGCCAACACGCCGGCGCTCGACAAGTTGCCCGCACTCGCCCGCTTCCGCCTGCCGGCGTCGCTGGTCAACACCACCGTCGACCGCTACAACGTCGTGATCAAGCGGGTGGTCGATGCCGAACGCGCGGTGCTCGTCGACTTGCACAGCGCGTCGCTCCGGGCGCGGGCCGAAGGCAAGGAAGCGAGCTACGTCGGCCCCGACGGCTTCCACCCCAGCGCCGCGGGCCACGAGGCGGCGGCCGCCGAGTTCGCCGCTGCCTACCGGGCGACAGCCGCCGTCGCCAGCAGGTGAAGGGCGAGGAACGACTCCGAGGCGTCGATCTCCTCCAGCGGCACCGCGCTGTGCAGGCCGGGGTGCACGTGCAAGCGCTTGTCGAGCGAGCCGAGTAGGTCGAACAAGGCGAGCACCGATTCCCGCGGGAACAGTTCGTCTTCCCACTGCTGGAGGAACAGCACCGGGCACGTGATGCGCGGCGCATCGGCGGTGAGTCGCGCCGCGGGCGGGCCGACGACGCCGGCCAGGCCGAGCACCGCTACTTGGATACGCGGCTCGGCCGCCACAAACGGCAGGCCCAACAGCGTGCCCATCGACAGGCCCCAGTAGCCGAGCCCCGCTTGTCCCAGCCCTTCGGCGTCGAGGGCCGAGAGCACCGCCTGCCACTCGCCCACCGCCTGCTCGGTGACTTCGGACTTTGTCCACATGCTCACCACGTCGGGCATGCCGCCGACCATGCGCTCGCCGTGGCCCGGCAGGTCGATGGCCGCCGCCGAGATGCCGTGGTGGCGCACCAGCCGGCGGGCCAGGCTCGCCAAGTACCCGACCCGCTTGTCGAGGGTGGCGCCGTGGCCCATGAGCACCAGCGGCCGCGGGCCTTCGCTGCCCTCAGGCGTCCACAGCAGGCCGGGCACGTCGCCCACCAGGAAGGCTTCTTCGACCACTCCCTTGGCGACGACGGCGTCGCCCACTCGGCGCACTGTCGTCATGCCTCCGTCACCGCGCCGCGCTCGGCGCCGGTGACCAGTCGGGCGAACTTGGCCAGCACGCCGGAGGTGTACCGCGGCTCGGGCAGCTTCCACTGCGTGCGCCGCCGGGCCAGCTCGGCCTCGTCGACCAACAGGTCGATCGACCGGTTGGTGACGTCGATGACGATGCGGTCGCCGTCGGCCACGAAGGCGATGGGGCCGCCGTCGACGGCCTCGGGGGCGACGTGGCCGATGCAGAACCCGTGGGTGCCGCCGGAGAAGCGCCCATCGGTGAGCAGCGCGCAGTCGCCGCCGCGGCCCGCGCCCTTCATGGCACCGGTGACGGCCAGCATCTCGCGCATGCCAGGCCCGCCCTTGGGGCCTTCGTAGCGGATGACCACCACGGTTCCCGGCTCGATGGCGCCGGCCAGGATGGCCTCCATGGCGCCGTCTTCGCCGTCGAACACGCGGGCGGTTCCCTCGAAGCGCTCGTGGTCGATGCCCGCCACCTTCACCACCGAGCCCTTGGGGGCCAGCGAACCGGTGAGGATGGCGATGCCGCCGTCGGCGTGGATGGGGTTGTCGAGGCCGCGCACGACTGAGCCGTCGGGGGCAGGCGGGTCGAGCTCGGCCAAGTTCTCGGCCATGGTCTTGCCGGTGACGGTGAGCACGTCGCCGTGCAGCAGGCCCGCGTCGAGCAGGGCCTTGAGCACCACGGGCACGCCGCCGATGCGGTCGATGTCGACCATGTGGTACTTGCCGTGCGGCTTGGTGTCGGCGATGTGCGGGGTGCGGGCGCCCACCCGGTTGAAGTCGTCGAGGGTGAGGTCGACCTGCGCCTCGTTGGCGATGGCCAAGAGGTGGAGCACGGCGTTGGTGGAACCGCCCAACGCCATGACCACGGCGATGGCGTTCTCGAACGCTTCCTTGGTGAGGATCTGCCGGGGGCGGATGCCCAACTCCAACAGGCGCACGACGGTCTCGCCGCTGCGATAGGCGAACTCGTCGCGGCGCTCGTCGACGGCCGCCGGCGAGGCGCTGCCGGGCAGCGCCATGCCGAGCGCTTCGCTGACCGCCGCCATGGTGTTGGCCGTGAACATGCCTGCGCAGCTGCCGATGGTGGGGCAGGCATGGCGCTCGATGAGCGACAGCTCTTCCTCGCTCAGGGCACCGGTGGCCCGAGCGCCCACTGCCTCGAAGACGCTGACGATGTCGAGGGCGCGGTCCTGGGGGTCGTCGGGGATGCGGCCGGGGAGGATGGAGCCGCCGTAGAGGAACACCGACGGGAGGTTGAGCCGGGCGGCGGCCATGAGCATGCCGGGCAACGACTTGTCGCAACCGGCGAAGGTGACCAAGGCGTCGAAGCGCTCGGCGTGCATGACGGTCTCGACGGAGTCGGCGATGACCTCACGGCTGACCAGTGAAGCCCGCATGCCCTCGTGGCCCATGGAGATGCCGTCGCTCACGGCGATCGTCACGAACTCGATGGGGAAGGCACCCGCAGCAATCACGCCTTCCTTGGCCTTCTTGGCCAAGCGGTCGAGCGGCATGTTGCAGGGCGTCACTTCGTTCCACGACGACGCCACGCCCACCTGCGCCTTGCCCCAGTCGTCGTCGCCCATCCCGATGGCCCGGAGCATGGCCCGAGCGGGCGCTCGTTCGAACCCGTCGGTGACGTCGCGGCTGCGCGGCTTCATGTCGCTACCCATGAAGCGAGGATACGTCGCACCCCGAGTACATAGCTCACCGGTTCGGTGAGCTATGTACTCGGGTGTGGACTCGAACGAGCGGGCGCGTCCGTCGTCGCTCCCACTCGCACGTCTCCGCTCAGGGCGTCGGAACGACGACCCCGGACGGCGAGCACGCCGCCGGTGTTGATCAGCAGCATCCCCAAAGCCACCAGGCTGAGGGCCGGGATGCCGGTGGCGGCCAGGCCACTGCTCGTCGTGCCTCGCACGGTGCTGGTGCCGAGCACCGCGGTCTCGGCACCGGCGGTGCCGACGGCAGCCGTGGTGCCCTGGGCTCGCACGAACTGCCTGCCCATGACCTCGGTCACGGAATCGAGGGCTCGCACGCTGCCTTGGGCGTTGAGGCGGGTGAGCGACACGTTCTTCACGGCGGTGGAGCCGGCCTTGGCGCCACCGGCAGCGGCGGTGCCACGCACCCGGCGGCCGCCGCAGTTGCCGTTGTTGTCGTCTTCGAAATCGTCGTCGTTGCCGCAGCCGTTGTTGCCGTCCTTGTCGGCATCGAAGCCGCCGCTGCCGCCGGGCTTGTCGGGACCGCCGTTGCTCATGCCGTCGGGGTCCGACGTCGACTTGCCTTGCGTCTTGCCGCCCTTCTCCTCCGACCTGTCCTTGCCGGACGGGTGGTCGTTGGGCGTGCGGTCCGGCTCCTTGTCAGGGCCGGCCAGCGCGCCTGGCACTGCTCCGGTGAGTCCGAGCGCCAACCCCATGGTCAGTGCTGCGACGCCCCCCAGGCGCGACGCGCCAGGCCTAATGCTCACAGGACCGCTCCTTCATCTCAGTGACTGCTGGGCCAAAAGCCCTTGCAATCAAACGGAAATTGCGATGAGCGATCTTTTCCCGAGGCGCAAAGCGCGCAAACTAGGCGGGCTTGGTCGAAACGAGGACACTCCGCGACTGGCGCTTGGCGAAGCCAAGGTCGGTCGCCTCTTCAGTGCGGACCACGAGGCGGTAGCGGTCGGAACCCCACAGTGTCTGTTTCGACGTGCCGGTGAAGGTGCCGCTGAAACGGAGGTCGCCTTCGACCACCGTGGTGGGCACGGCCTCGCTGCCGACTGCGACCGTCTCGTTGCGCACCACCTTGAACGAGCCGTCGATGGTGAGCCCGCCGTCGGTCGATGTCATGCGCCACGACCATGTAGCCCCGACATTCGCCGGGTCGGGTGCGAAGAGCGCAGGCGGCGACGGGCGGAACTCGAAGGTCACGCCGCTCGTCGTCTGCCGGAGGTGAAGAAGGTCGATACCGCCCGGCCGATGGCGCAACGTCTGCTCGATTGTGTCGCCGACGAAATCGGTGACGCTGTGCTGCTCGTTGCCGTTCGCCGGGTCGACGGTGAGGGTGCCTTCGCCGTCGAGGGAGCGGTCGCCGCCAAATCCTGACGCTGTGCCGGTGCGCTGGTAGGTGTAGCGACCGGGCGCCGCCGTGCGGGTGGTCGACGTGGTGTTGGCAGGCTTGGCCGTGGTGGTGGTGGCACCGGCCGCGCCCGCACCGGGCGATGACGGTGAGGCGGTGCCGCCCGATTGCCCGCCCGCGGGGTTGCCACCTGCGGTCAGCGGGTCGCCGGTCCCGGCGGCCGTGGTCGTGGTGGTGTCACCGGGCGCAACGGTGGTGTCGGTAGCGCCGGATTCCTTCTTGTCGCCGCCACCGCAGGCCGCCGTGCTCAAGGACACAGCGGCCAGCAGCGCGATCAGTTTCCTCCCCATGGAGGCGATGTTACGGCGCCGTGACGGCTACGACGGGAGCGTTGAGCGGCAGCCCGGCGGCGGAGCCTCGGAAGCCCGCGTCTCCTATGGCGAACACGCCGCCGTCGGTGGCCGCCAGCCAGTACCCGTTGTCGGTCGGGGTGCCGTCGAGCGAGACGACCGGACCGTTGAGCGGGCGCCCTGCCATGCCGCCCCGGTACGGCGCGTCGCCGTAGGCGAACACGCCACCGTCCTCGGCGGTGAGCCAGTAGCCGCCGTCGCCGGTGGTCGCCGCCAGATCGCGCACCGGCCGGGCCAGCGGCGTGCCTGCTGCCGAGCCGTAGAAGCCCGCTTCACCGAAGGTGAACACGCCGCCGTCCTGGCCCACGAGCCAATAGCCGTCGTCGTCCGCGGTAGCGGTGAGTCCGGTGATCGGGGCGTTGAGCGGCACGTCCTCCAACGAGCCGAGCAACTCGGCGTCGCCGAAGGCGAGCACTTCACCGGCCGCGGTGGCGATCCAGTAGCCCTCCCCCGTCGACGTCGGCGTGATGCCCACAGCGCCGCCGGCCAACTCCTCGCCGGCGCCCGAGCCGAAGAAGCCGGCATTGCCGAAGGTGAACACGCCGCCGTCCTGGCCGAGCAACCAGTAGCCCTCGCCGTCGGGCGTCGCCACCATGTCGGCGATGGGCTGGTTGAGGGCCATGCCGCCCATGGAGCCGTAGAAGGTGGCGTCGCCGAAGCTGAACACGCCGCCGTCGGCCGCGCCCAGCCAGTACCCGTCGCACTCGGCGCAATCGGGAATGCCGTCGCCTCTCGGTGTCACCGTGATGGTCACCGAGTCGGTGTCGGTGAGGCCTTCGGCGTCTCGCACCTCGACCGTTGCCTGGTAGGTGCCCGCCACGTCGTAACGATGCAGTGTTTCTCGGCCGTTCACGTCGTAGGTGCCGTCGCCGTCGACGTCCCAGCGGTAGGTGAGCTCCTCGCTCGCCTGGTTGTCGTCGCTCGAACCGCTGGCGTCGAGGGTGACCGTGTCGCCCTCGACGATGGTGGTGGGACGAGCCTGGGCGTCGGCCGTCGGCGCCGTGTTGGCCGCCGCCGTGCCGTAGCCGTAGTCGAACGAACCGCACCCCTCCCCGTTGGTGAGGCGAACGTCGCCGGTGAGGTTGCCCGCAGGCTCCGACGGGCCGACGTCGTCGCCTGTCATCGAAAGGATCTCGAAGGTCAAGCAGTCGTAGTCGAAGCGCCAGTTGCCGTCGTCGCGGGAGTCGTCGGGGTAGTTGTCGACGTGGCCCTCGCCGGAGTCGGAGTACGCCTTGACGTCGTTGAAGCGGAACGCCGCGTCGTCGAGGTCGGGGGCCCGGTTCTGGGGGTCGGGGTTGGCGTCGAGCACCGATTGGCGCGGCGGGTCGGGATAGCCCGCGTTGCCGTAGCCCCGGGCCTCGTCGGTGTAGGCCAGCGACAAGCCGGGGAGCCAGGTGATCTCGCCCCGGTCGGCTTGGCCGCGGGCGTCGAAGTCGAAGCCGCTGCGGTCGCGCATCTCCAAGTAGTAGGCGTGGTCGGCCTGGCTGGCCGCGCCCGCCGCCACTGTCGTCCACCCGGGGGTACAGCGGATGACGACGCGGAAGTCGTCTTCGCATCCGCCGTTGTAGACAGCCGGGTCGTCGGCGGTGGTGTCGAAGTCGTTCTCGTAGAGCACGGTGTCGCCCGCCGTGACGGTGACGTTGTCGACGAACCAGCCGGGACGGGCCAAGCCCGCGTCGGTTGTGTAGGAGAAGCGCAGGACGGTGTCCTTGCCTGCCACGTCGCTCAGCGTGAACGAGTCGTCGATGAACTCCATCGAGGGGTACGCCGTGGTCGCCGAGCCGCGGTCGATCTCCTCGGTGCCCGCCTTGTACGACCCGCTGGAGCCGGTGATGCCGTTGCTGTAGTCGCCCTGGCACGAGTTGCCGTGGGGGTTCGACGTCGAGGTGGTGCCGTTGTCGGACGGGTGCGATGTGAAGGTGCGGCCGCCGTCGGTCGTCGTCATGACGTAGCCGTAGTCGAAGTCCCACTCGATGTCCCAGCCCGACTTCATCGTCACCTTGACCGGCGTGTCGGCGGGCAGGTCGGCCAGCTCGGGCAGGTGGATGTCGAAGTTGTGGCCGCCGGTGGGCGGGCAGCCGTAGTCGTTGCCCGAACCCGACCACCACGCCTTCTTGTTGCCTTCCTCGGCGGTGTCGAGGTGCTCCTGGGTGACGATGGTGCGGCCCGGGAGGCGCGCCACGTACGCCTCGCCGTTGGCGACCCCGGGGCCGCTCAGCGTGTAGGGGGTGCCGTCGGGTTGCACCCAGTCGATGCGGTCGGTGTCGATCTTCGACCCGGCCCAGTTGTCGACCACCGTCTCGCCGGGCGCGAGGACGCGGGGCACCACCCAACCCATCTCCTGGCGGCCGTAGACGTCCATGTGCTGCGAGTAGTCGCTGGCCATCAGGTTCCACGTGCCGTACGCGTCGTGCTCGTCGGCCACGGGGATGCCGTCGTTGTAATAGAAGTCGGGCAGGCCGAGGGAGTGGCCGTACTCGTGCGAAATCACGCTGGCGAAGTCGATGGCCGACTCGGGGTTCACGTTGTAGGGGCCGACCCGCACGAACACCGGCCACTCGGTGGCGGTGGTCGTGGTGGCCAGGCGGCTTTCGTCGGTGTAGTAGAGGCGCCTGCCCTCGTGGTCCTTGAGCGGGTCGTCGGAGATGTAACCCTTCAGGCCGGTGGCCTCGTCGCTGTAGGTGAACTCGAGGCTGGAGCTGTGGGGCCAGATGTTGTCGTAGGGCGGCGCGCTGGTCTGCGAGACGCCGTTGCCGCCCTCCCCTTGGAACACCATCATGAAGAAGTCGACGACGCCGTCCTTGTCGGTGTCGTAGTCGGAGTAGTCGATCTCCGGGTCGGCGATGTGGGCGGCGTCCCACACGGCCTTGGCTGTGGGACCGCAGGCGTCGTCGATGTCGCTCAACGGTGTGAGGCCGCTGCCCACGCTGTCGTCGCCGTAGTAGTCGCGGGTGCCGGGCAGCTGGTACCAACCGCCGTCGATGCGGGGGCGCCCGAGCGTGCCCGGCGAGTCGCTGAAAGTGACGCCGTGGCAGGTGCCCTGGGGCTGGAGCTCGGTGAAGCGGTAGCCGCCGTTGTAGAGGGCCGGGTCCCAGTCCGCCGTGGCGATGGACGCCGAGGGGACGGTGCCGTTCGGATGGAGCTGGCCGTACGACATCTCCTGGAACAGGTTGAAGGTCGAGCCCGGGTAGTCGGGCGAGTTGATGACCTCGTCGAGGCGCTCGCCGGTGTGGTCGTCGCTGTGCTGGAAGTCCTGGTAGTCGACGGGCACCACCGGGAACGGGCGGTCGCCGTACCGGGCGGTGTCGTATGTGCCGCCGGGCGGGATGACCTTGGGGCCGTGGCTGGTGGCGGTGGCCGGGTCGTCGCCGGGCGTGGCCAGCGTGGCGGTGGTGGACAGGTCCTTCCATACGATCTGCGGGTCTTGCTCGGTGGTGTCGGCACGGGCCTGCACGACGAGGGTGGCCGTGGTGCTGGCGTCACCGGTGGCCGCGGCCAGGCTCGGGATCGACCAGGTGACGGTGCCGCCGCTGATGACGGCCGAGCCCGTGCTCGGGGCCACGGCCGTGAAGGTGGTGCCCTCGACCGGCGGCACCGTCACCGTGATGCCGGCGGCCGATTCGTCGGTGGGGTTCTTGACCAGGATGCGGAAGGGATAGGCGTCGCCCGGCTTCACCCAGCCCACGGCCGAGGTGAAGCTGTTCTGCAGGACGAGGGCGTCGGGCACGGTGCGCAGGCGAACGGAGCCTGCCCCGGCGCGGGCGGCTCCCCACTCGCCGGTGGTGGGGTCGGTGTAGGCGGCGTCGATCACCTCGACGGCGATGGTGCGGCGGAAGTCGGTCTCGGGCCCGGCGGTGAGGCCCGCGGTTGCTGCGCCCGGGATGGTCTCGCTGATCTGCCCGGCACCGCCCTTGTCGGCGGTGAAGGGGCCGAGCACGGTCTCGCCGACGCGGAGCTTGAAGGTGCCCGCCACGTCGGTCTTGGTCACTTGGCCGGCATTGGAGTCCTGCTCGAAGAGGGTGCCGGTGACGGGGATGTCCTCACCTGGCTGGTACGGCGTGCCGTCGCTCTTGGGGGTGGCCTGGATGGTGGCGCCCAGGCGGTTGAGGTGGAACTTGACCTCGCCGCCGGGCTCGTCCTCGCCGTCGGTGAAGGCCCGCATGGTGACGGTGCCCGCAGGCCAGTTGCTCTCGGGGCGGAAGATCACCCGCCATGTCGGCGCCGTGGTGCGCCAGGTGGCGGTGACGCGCTCGAACTCTGTGCCGTCCTCGGCGAACAAGCCGACCTCGACGTCGGAGTCCGCGGTGGTGCCTGCCACGTTGAAATCGACCCACCCGCAGTCGAGCTCGTCGAAGTACGGCGACGAACGGAAGCCGCCGCCGTTGCAGGCCGGTTGGGGCACGATGTACTTCACGAGGTCCCACCCGCTGGCCACGTGTGTGGTGGCCCGTTCCACCGCTTGGGGGGCGTTGGCCCGGGATGCTGGGGCCACCAGCACCAGGGCGGTGGCGAGCAGGGCGATCGTCAGCCTGTTCAGGCGGGACGACAGGGACAGCGGCATGAAGGCTCCCATGTGCCATGGCCCCGATCGCAGCGCTGCGACCGACCCCGTTCCGCCGCCTGCCGGAGCCGTTGGTATGGACTGCGCAGTCCAGGCTAGCGGCGCCGGGGGCTCGTTCGAACGAACGAGTGCTAGGTGGCTCGTTGGCGGAGCAGGGCGGTGACGGCTTTGCCGTCGGCCTTGCCGCCGGTGGCCTTCATGACCTGGCCCACGAAAAAGCCCGTGACCTTCTGATCGCCGTCCTTGAAGCGCTGCCACTCGGCGGGGCTGGCGGCGATGATCTCGTCGACCGCGGTGGCGAGAGCGTCGCCCGCCATGGCCTCGAAGCCCCGCTCCTTGGCGATGGCCTCGGGGTCGTCGCCTTCGCCGGCCAGGAGGGCGGCCAGTACCTGCTTCGACTGGGTCGCGGTCAGGTCGCCGTTGCCCTCCATCTTGAGCACCCGGGTGAAGGCGTCGGGGCTGAGGTGCGTGATGCCGTCGAGGTTGGCGGCTACTTCGTTGGCGGCCCGGTTGATGGCGAGCTTGGCGTCGGCGCCTGCGCTGATGGCGCCGAACACGAGCGTGTCGAGGTCGAGCTCGACCACGACGGCGACGTCGGCGGGCGTGGTGCCGGCCGCTTCGGCCAGCCGCTTGCGACGGGCGGCGGGGAGCACGGGCAGCGCCTTGCGCACCTGGTCGATCCATTCGGCCGCCGGCGCCACGGGGACGAGGTCGGGCTCGGGGAAGTAGCGGTAGTCGTAGGCCTCTTCTTTGGAGCGGCCGCCGACCGTGCGTCCCTCGCCTTCGTTCCAGTGACGGGTCTCCTGCACCACCCGCTCCCCTGCTTCGAGGAGCTGGATCTGGCGGGCGGCCTCGTACTCGATGGCCCGGCCCAGGCTGCGCAGGGAGTTGAGGTTCTTGATCTCGCAGCGGGTGCCGTAGGGGGCTGTGCCGTCGGGGCGCACGGACACATTGGCGTCGACGCGCAGGCTGCCTTCTTCCATCTTGCCGTCGGAGGCGCCGGTGGCGACGAGGATCGAGCGCAGTTCGCTGACGTAGGCGCGGGCCTGCTCGGCTCCGCGGATGTCGGGGCGGCTGACGATCTCTACGAGTGGAATGCCGGCCCGGTTGTAGTCGACCAACGACTCGTCGGCGCCCTGGATGCGGCCGGTGGCGCCCAGGTGCGTCGTCTTGCCGGTGTCCTCTTCCAGGTGCGCCCGCTCGATGCCCACGACGCTGCCGTCGGGCAGCTCCAGGCGGCCGTCGACGTTGATGGGCTCGTCGTACTGGCTGATCTGGTAGTCCTTGGGCATGTCCGGATAGAAGTAGTTCTTCCGGTGGAAGATGCTCGGCTTGATCGTGCACTCCAGCGCTTCGCCGATGCGCATGGCGAGCTCGACGGCCTGCTCGTTGAGGACGGGCAGCGACCCGGGCAGGCCGAGGCAGACGGGGCACACGTTGGTGTTGGGCTCGTCGCCGAAGGCGTTGCGGCAACCGCAGAAGAGCTTGGTCTGCGTCTTGAGTTCGCAGTGGACTTCGAGGCCGATCACCATCTCCCACGCCGTCATCGGGCTGCGTCCTCCAGTGCCTGGGCCACTCGGAACATGAGTTGCTCGCCCAGCGCGGGCGCCATGACCTGGACGCCGACGGGCATGCCGTCGTCGCCCGCGCCGAAGGGGACGCTCATGGCGGGGTGGCCGGCCAGGTTCGACGGGATGGTGCACACGTCGCTCATGTACATCGACAGCGGGTCCTTCTTGGCGCCGAAGGCGAAGGCCGTGCTCGGCGTGGTCGGGGAGATGAGGACGTCGTGGTCGGCGTAGGCCGCCTCGAAGTCGCGGATGATCAGCGTGCGCACCCGCTGGGCCTGGCCGTAGTAGGCGTCGTAGTAGCCGGCGCTGAGGGCGTAGGTGCCGAGCATGATGCGGCGCTTGACCTCGGGGCCGAAGCCGGCGGCCCGGGTGGCGCCGTACATGGTCGTGATGTCGGGGGCGGGCTTGCGCAGGCCGTAACGGACGCCGTCGTAGCGGGCCAGGTTGCTCGACGCCTCGGCCGGGGCGATGAGGTAGTAGGCCGACAGGCCGTGGATGGCCGCGGGAACGCTCACCTCCTCGACCTTGGCGCCCGCGGCGGTGAGCTTGTCGGCCGCTTCCCTGACCTTGGCCTCGACATCGGGTTCGATGCCGTTCATCAACTCGGTGACCAGGCCGATGCGCAGCCCGTCGACGCCACGGCTCAGGTGGTCGGCCAGCGGCATCGGCGGCGCGTCGATCGAGGTGCTGTCGCACGGGTCGTGGCCGCCGACGACCTCGAGCAGGAGGGCGGCGTCGCCCACGTTCTTGGCGAACGGGCCGATCTGGTCGAGTGAACTGGCGAAGGCGATGAGGCCGTAGCGGGAGACGGCGCCGTAGGTCGGCTTCACCCCGACGACGCCACAGAAGGCGGCGGGCTGACGGATCGAACCGCCGGTGTCGGAGCCGAGGGCGAGGGGGACGAAGTCGGCGGCCACCGCCGCCGCGCTCCCGCCGCTCGACCCGCCGGGCACTCGGCCGGGGTCGTGCGGGTTGCGGGTGGGGCCGAAAGCCGAGTTCTCGGTCGACGAGCCCATGGCGAACTCGTCGAGGTTCGTCTTGCCCACCACGATGCCGCCCGCGTTGCGCACGCGCTCGACCACCGTGGCGTCGTACGGCGGCAGCCAGCCGTCGAGGATGCGGCTGCTGCACGTCGTGGGGACGCCCCGGGTGCACAGGTTGTCTTTGAGCGCGACAGGGACGCCCGCCAACGGGCCGGGGTCCTCGCCGGTGGCGATCTTCTGGTCGACGACGGCGGCGGCGGCGCGCGCCTCTTCGGCCATGACGTGGTTGAAGGCGTGCAGCTCCGGCTCACGTTCGGCGATTGCCGCCAGCGCCTGCTCCACGACCTCGCGCGCCGTCAGGCCGCCGGTGCGGACGCCCGCAGCGATCTCGCGGGCCGTCGTCACGGGGACTCCCCGAGGATGCGCGGCACTTTGAAGCGGTTGTCCTCGGCGTCGGGCGCCTGGGCCAACACCTCGTCGCGGTCGAGCCCGGGCCGCGGCTGGTCGGGCCGCAGCACGTTCTGAAGCGGCAAGGGGTGGGCCGTCGGCGGTACCCCGGCGGTGTCGAGGGCAGCCACGTCAGCGGCGTGGTCGAGGACGGCGGCGAGCTGTTCGGCGAACAGGTCGGTCTCCTCCTCGGTTATGTCGAGACGGGCCAGCTTCGCCACGTGGGCGACGTCGGCGGCCGTCAAGCGTTCCGGCGGCATGCCCGCCGATGCTAGGCGGGGCGCCGCTCGTCCATCGGTGGGTCACGCTGGGAGGCGAGCAAGGGCCGGGCCAGCTCCGCCAGGTGGGCGCCGTCGGCGGCCAAGTCGGCGGGCATGGCTTGCAGGACCGTCCAGCTCAGGGCTTTGAGCCGGTTGTGGCGGGCCAGGTCGCGCTGGGAGGCGCGGGGCGAGCCGTGCCACCGGAAGCCGTCGAGCTCGAAGCCCACTCGTACGTCGGGCCACGCCAGGTCGAGCCTGCCCACAAACCGGCCGTCGGGCGTATAGACCTCGTGCTGCGGGATCGGCGGCGGCAGCCCGGCGTGGACGAGCCGGCGCAGGAGGCGCGCTTCGGCCACCTCCTGCGGCAACGGCTGGTCGCCGCGCCACGATCCGAGGACGTCGGCGAAGGCGGCCGAGCCCGCCCGCCCTTTGCCGAGCAGCGCCGTGGCCCGGCGGTCGAGGCGCGGGAGCGTGACGAGGCGACGGCACAGGGCGTCGTCGACGGCTTCCTCCAAGGCGCGAGCGGGCACCGTGCCCGCCAGGTCGATCAGCGTGCGGGCCAACCGCGTGACCGGGATCCCGTCGATGGTGGTGACGTCGGCCCGCGGGAGCTCGACCGTCCGGTGGACGATGGCGAGCGTGCTTCGTGCGCTACGAGGCGCCGCGACGAGTACGTGGACCGGCCCGGGGCGAAAGCCCGAGAGTCCCCACAGTGCAGCGGCGGTGCGGTGTGACGCGACTGCGCCGAGGGCGAGGCAGGCGGCGAGCACCCGTTGCCGCCAAGTCGCCGGAGAGGAGGCAACGGCATAGACGCCCGCGGCGACGCGCCGCCACGTCCCGTCACGTGTACGGCGGGCGACTCCGGACGGCGACAACCCGGCGGCCATGGCCTGGGCACGGGTGACGAGGCCGTGCTGGCGCCGCGCGTGGCGGGAGAACTCGGATTCCATGCCGACCAGTCAACAGACGGGGTGTGACAGCGATCGGGTTCCATGTGCAAAAAGGGTCGCCTGGCGACCCTTTTTGCACGACCTACGAGGCGGTGAGCTTGCGGGCGAAGTCGACGGCGCGTTGCTCGATGTCGTCGCGGTCCCAGTCGAGCGTGGCGACGTGGTACGACCGCTCGCACGTGACCCGTTCCACCGGCCCGGCGACGACCGAGGCGAGGTAGTCGGAGTTCGAGGGCGGCACCACGTGGTCCTGGGGCGAGGTGAACAGCAGCACGGGGCAGCGGATCTCCCCGAGCCGGGGTGCCATCTCCCGGACCCCTTCGTACATCGACAGCGCGGGCGCCAGCGGCGACCCGTCGTAGGCCGACTCTGTGACCCCCGGCCGGGCGATGTCGGACCCGATCCCGGGCGTCACCTCGACCCCCTGTTCCAACGACAGCCGCAGGATGTCGAACAGCGCCTCTCCCGGCGGCTCGGCGATCGGGTTCACCAACACCAGGCCCAGGACCTCGGGCCGGTCGAGCGTCACCCGGCACGCCAACCCGCCGCCCATCGACAGCGCCGCCACGAGCACACGGGAACACCGGGCGGCCAAGCGGTCGTAGGCCGCCAGGGCGGCGCCAACCCAGTCGGCCCACCCCGTTGCCTTCATGTCGTCGACCGTGGTGCCGTGCCCCGGCAGCAGCGGCATCTCCACCGAGAAGCCCGCGGCGGCGAACGCCTCGGCCAGCCCCCGCATGGAATTGGGGTTGCCGGTGAACCCGTGCAGCACCAGCACCCCGTCGTCGGACCCGGTGAACGACCACGGCTCGGCGCCCGGCAAGACAGCGATCTCAGGCTCAGACATAGGGGTCCTCCGGCCCGAGCGGCTCCTCCCACCAGTCGGCGGGGGCAGGCGACCAGCTCGGGTCCTCGTAGATGCAGTCGACAGGGCACACGGGCGGGAGGCACTTCCCGCACCCCGAGCACAGCTCGGGCACGATGATCACGTCGATCCCGTGGTTGAAGATCGCCCCGAACTGGGGCGGGCAATGGCGCAAGCAGGTGTCGCAGTTGATGCACTCCGACATCTCGATGCGCAGCGGCGCGTGCTGCCACTTCGGGTTGCGAGTGCGGGCGGCGATCCGCTCCCCCCGCGTGGCGGCGACCATGGACGGACTGTACCCGGTAGCCTGCGGAAACTTCTGACAGCGATGTCACGGGGGTTGGGGAGGGGTCGTTGGAAGCAGGACAGAGGCCCAGACGCACACGTCGGCCCACAGACGCAGACGCGGCCGCCGCGGCGGCCGTCGACCGCGTGGTCGACACGGCCGACGACAAGGCCACGTGGATCGAGCCCGGGGAGGGCGCCTACGGCGAGCCGCCCATCGGCGAGGTCCACCCGCCCGGCAGCCCCCGCACGCCGACATACCTCAAGACGCTGCTGATCCTGCTCGTCAGCGCCACGTTCTTCGAGGGCTACGACAACTCCATCCTCAGCCTGCTGCTGGGCGACATCCAGAACACCTTCCGCGTGCCCGAGTCGACGCTGGGCTGGGCCCGGGGCGTCATCGAACTGGGCACGGCCAGCGCCTTCTTCTTCACCCGCATCGGCGACCGCCTGGGCAGGCGCAAGCTGCTGCTCTACAGCGTCGTCGGCTACACCGTCTTCACCGCGCTCACCGCCCTCAGTTGGGACATCTGGTCGTTCACCGCCTTCCAGCTCATCGCCCGCATCTTCCTCGGGGCCGAGTACGCGGCGGCCGTCACCATGGTCGTCGAGGAGTTCCCCGCCGAACGCCGGGGCCGCGCCCTCGGCACCTTGCTGGCATGCGCCGCCCTCGGTGTCATCGTCATCGGCGTCCTGCTCCAACTCGGCGTGCAGGACGGCCCCCTCGAATGGCGCACGCTCTACCTCGTCGGGCTGGTGCCGCTGGCCCTCCTGTCGGTGTTCCGCACCCGCATCAAGGAGACCCGCCGCTTCGAGGAGGAGCAACAGCGCCGCGCCGCGGGCCAACTTCCGCAACGCCAGTCGATGTGGGAGTCGTGGCGGCCCTCGAACCGCAAGATGCTCATGGCCGTCGGCCTCATCCACCTGGGCCGGTCGCTCCCCCTCATCGCCTCGACAGCGTGGTGGGCCTTCTACGCCGAACGAGAACGGGGCTTCACCTCGGCCGAGATCGGCTTCTACATCATCTTCGCCTACGGCCTCGGCGTGATCGGCTACGTGGTGTGCGGACGGCTCATGGAGCGCATCGGCCGCCGTCCCACCGCCACCATCTACTTCGCCATGGGCGCCTTCTGGGCCATCGTCCTGTTCCAGGTCGAGAGCAAGACGCTGGCCTTCCCGGCGCTGATCCTCGCCGTGTTCTTCGGCCTGGGCGCGGCGCCCGTGCTCGGCGCCTTCGCCAGCGAACTCTTTCCGACCGACATCCGGGCCCAGTCGGCGGCGTGGGTGCGCAACATCTTCGAGATCGCGGGCTACGTGTTCGGCCCGGTGATCGTCGGCGTCCTGGGCGACCACTCCACCGGCGCCATCGGCAGCATCGGCGACTCCGTCAGCCTGCTCATGGTCCTGTGGCTGCCAGGCATCTACGTGGTCTGGCGCTACATCCCCGAGACCAAAGGCATGGAGCTGGAGGACATCACGGGGGTGCACGCATGAAGCGCCTGCTGGTGATCGCCGCGCTGCTCCTGGCCACCTCGGCCTGCGGCCGCAGCGAGGCCCGCCCGTCGGGCGTGACCGAACGATGGCTCCAGGCTGTCAGCGAACAAGGCCGCGACGGCCTTCGTGAAGAAGGCGCCAAGCGGGCCGACGAACTGGCCGAGCCCGCCGCCACCGCCAACGTCAAGCCCCCCGACGCCGAGCCGGACGAGCGCATGTTCAGCGACCTCGAAGTGGGCAAGGCCGCCGTCGACGTCGACCAAGCCCGAGTGCCTTTCCGGGTCACCGCCCGCATCAAGGGTGGCGAGCGGCGGGAGCGCTCCGCGGTCGCCGTGCTCGTGAAACACGACGGCGACTGGCGGGTGGTCGACGTCGTCCCCCGCATCGAAGGCGAGGCCGTCCCGTCCGAAGGTGGCGACCGGCCCGCCCGGGCCAACGCCACGCACTGGCTGATCGCCTTCGCCTTGAGCATCGTCCTGACCGGGGGGTCGATCTTCCTCATCGACCGCCAGCCAACCAGCACGAACAGTGCACCAACCGGGTAAGGTCCGCGGCATGGCCGACAAGCACCCTTTCCTGAGTGACGAGTGGATGAACGCTGCCAAAGAAATCCGCGAAGAATTTCGCGGCAAGGCAGCGGCGCCGACCCACGCCGTCAAGATGAACCAGATCATCACCGACGTCCCCTTCGGCGAAGGCACCGTCAACGCCCACATGGACACCTCGGGCGGCGAGATGGAGATGGACACCGGGCACCTCGATACAGCAGATGTGACCGTCACCCTCGACTACGAGACGGCCAAGGCCATCTTCGTCGACGGCAACCCGCAGGCCGGGATGCAGGCCTTCATGGCAGGCAAGATCAAGGTGCAGGGCGACATGACCAAGCTCATGGCCATGCAGCAGACCTCGCCCGACCCCACCACCTTGGAGATCGCAGGCCGCATCAAGGACATCACCGCCTGAGCGATTCGCCACAGGCTGGAGCAGTTTCGAGGGCGCCCGCAGGGGCGCCCTCGTCGCGCACGGCGCTGCGCACGAACACCGCGCAGGCCACGGCCAGCAGGGCGGCCACGCCACCCACCACGTAGGCGTCGCCGAACGACTGCTCGACCCCCACAGCCGCCTCACGCGAGGCCTGCACCGTCTGCATGACCTGGATGCCGGCCACCACGCCGACCTGGACGAGCAGCTGTTGGGCGGCGCCCGCCACCCCGAGGTGCTCGTCGCTGACGGTGTTGGCCACGCTGGAGGCCAGCGACGGCGAGGCGATGCCGTTGCCCAAGCCCGACAACAACAAGGCGGCCACCACGATCCCCACGTCGCCCGGGCCGACCACGGCGAACACGGCCATCGACACGGCGATCGCCGCCGTCCCGACCACCGCAGCCGAGCGCTCCCCCACGCGCACGGCGACGTAGCCGGCGATGGGAGCGATGATCGAGAACGACAACGGCCGCGACAACACGATGAAGCCGATGCGCGACTCGCCGTAGCCGAACATCGGCCCGCCCAGCAGCAGCGGCGACAGGATGAACCCGCCCATGTAGGCGAACTGCGAGAACGCCAGAGCCCCCGCCGGGAACACGAAGTTGCGGCGCCGGAAGTACTGCAACGGCACCAACGGGTCGACGGCACGGCGCTCGACGTAGACGAAGGCGGCGGCGGCCAGCGGCGCCAAGGCGAAGCCGCCGAGCACGAACGGGCTCGTCCACCCCAGCGCCGGCCCCCGGTTGAGGGCGAGCAGCAGGCTCGTCACCGCAACCGACAGCGTGAGCACCCCGCGCCAGTCGAGCGCCCGCGACGCCGAGCGAGTGGTCTCGGGCAACACGGCCAGGCACAACAAAGCGGCCAGCGCCACCAGCGGCGCTTGGGCGGCGAACACCCACCGCCACCCCACCGCTTCCACGAGGGGGCCGCCCGCGGCCACCCCGATGACCGGGGCGCCCGCGCCGACCAGCGACCAGAAGCCCATGGCCTTCACCCGGTCGTGCGGCTCGAACACGGTGAAGATCAATGCCATCGAGGCGGAGCCCACGGCACCACTGCCCAAGGCAGCCACCATGCGGACGGCGATCAACGTGGCGGCCGAGGGTGCCACTGCCGTGAGCCCCGCGCACACGAAGGCCACGGCCATGCCGATCAGGTAAAGGCGGCGGTGCCCGAACACGTCGCCCGACTTGCCCAACAACGGGGCAGCCACGCCGAAGACCAACAGCGGCCCCGTCACCACCCACGTCATGGTGCTGGTGGTGGTGTCGAACTCGCCTGCGATGCGAGGCAGGGCGACGGCCATGAGGGTGAACACGGCATAGACCGAGAACAGCCCGGCCAACACCGACCACAGCACCCACCACCGGAAGCGGTCGCCGCTGCGGATGCGCCGAGCCACTCGCCGCCGCAGCAGCAGCGGCCAGGGGACGACGACGATCTCCTCGCCCCCGACGGGGCCGATGTTCAAGGCGTCGTCGCGGTCGGGCGCCATCAGCGGCTCAATCGCCGCGCAGGCGCGCCGCAGGGCCCAAGGGGGCGGCGGCACCGGCAGCGGCTGGGGAACGCTGCCTCAGCAACACCGCCCTCTTGGGCCCTGCTGACATTCCTGACGATACGACAAGAGGTCTGCAAACGGACAGCACCAAATCGCGAATGACCCGAACGGACTAGTGCCTGCTACCGAGCAGGCGGGTGAGCTCGCCGTCGAGCTCGGCCACCGTCCAGCGGTGGTTGCGCTCCACGGTGTCGGCCAGCGTCCAGGGCTGGAAGAGCTGCACCTTGCCCCCCTGGGCGAAGAAGACGCGCCCTGTGGCCGGGCAGTCCTCTTTGGCCAGCCACGCCACCAAGGGGGCGATGTTGGCAGGGTCCCACACGTCGAAGTGGTCGGGGTCGTCGGGGGGTCGCACCACGTCGCTCAGGCCGGGCGTGGCCTCGGTGAGGCGGGTGCGAGCGGCCGGTGCGATGGCGTTGCACCGCACGCCGTAGCGGGCCAACTCCTGCGCTGTGATCTGGGTGAAGGCGGCGATGCCCGCCTTGGCGGCGCCGTAGTTGGACTGGCCCGGGTTGCCCACGAGCCCCGACGTCGACGAGGTGTTGATCACCGACGCCCGCACGTCGTTGCCCGCCTTGCATTGGGCACGCCAGTAGGTGGCGGCGTGACGGGTCGGGGCGAAGTGGCCCTTGAGGTGTACCTCGATGACGTCGTCCCACTCGGCTTCGCTCATGTTGACGAGCGTGCGGTCGCGCAGGATGCCTGCGTTGTTGACGAGGACGTGGAGGTCGCCGAAGGCCTCGACGGCGGCCTCGATCAGGCGCTCGGCGCCGTCCCAATCGGCCACGTTGTCGGCGTTGGCCACGGCCTGGCCACCCGCCGCCTCGATCTCGTCGACCACCTGCTGGGCCGGCGTGCGGTCGTCGCCGGAGCCGTCGATGGCGCCACCGAGGTCGTTGACCACCACACGCGCTCCCTCGGCGGCGAAGAGCAGTGCGTACTCCCGCCCCAGGCCGCGACCGGCGCCGGTGATGATGGCAACGCGCCCGTCGAGGGCGCCCGCGTTCCCATTGCTCGTAGCCATCCGGGGAACTTAGCGGTCAGCGCACGTACAGGGCGACGGCCGTGCCCTTCTTCACCTTCACGCCGGGACCGGGGTCGCTCTGGAACACCCGTGTGGCCTTGGGCGGCCCGAACACCCCGGCCACCTGCAGGCCTGCAGCTTCCAAGGCGGCGCGAGCCTGGTCGATGGTCTGGCCGATGACGTTGGGCACGGCGACGGTCTCGGGGCCCTTCGACACGTTGACGGTGATGCGGCTGCCCTTGGTGACGGGCGTGCCGCCCGGCGGCGTGGTCGACACCACCTTGCCCGTCTCGACCTCGTCGGAGAAGACGTCCTTGCGCACGGGCACCAGGCCGGCGTCGGTGAGCGCCTTGGCTGCCTCGTCGTAGGCCTTGCCTGTCAGCTCCGCCAGCGGCTTGGGCGTCGGGCCATCCGACACCGTCACCAGGATCTCGGTGCCCTTGGCCTGCATGCCCCGCGGCTGCCAGTCGAGCACGGCGCCCTTGGCCGCCGTCTCGTCGTAACGACGGGCCACCTTGGGGGCGAAGCCTTCGGCGGTGAGTCGCGCGGTAGCGCCCGCTTCGTCGAGGCCCGCCAGTTCGGGCACCTGCCGCGGCGACGGGCCCTGCGAGACCACCACCTTGATGGTGTCGCCTTCCTTGAGCTTCCCCGAGGACGGGTCCTGGTCGAGGATCTCGCCTGCCGGTGCCGTCTCGTGGAACTCCTGGCGGGCGACTCGCACCTTGAACTTCTCGTCGGCCACCTCGGCGCGCGCCGCCTCGACGGTCTTGCCCCGGAGCGACGGCACGGCGTGGGTGGGCTTGGTTGCTTCGATGACGGCAAAGGCGGCGCCCGCAGCGACCAGCAGGGCGACAACCGTGAGCAGGGCGACCCACGGCCACCGGCGACGGCGACGGACGGCCTCGGGCGACAGCGCCGGGGCGGCGTCGGCTTCGTGGTCGTAGAGACGGGCGCGGGTGGTGCCGTGCTCGGTGAGGTCCTTGGGCACGGCGACGGGCACGGTCAACTCGTCGCCTGCCACGGCCACGGGGATCAGCTCGGGTGCGGGGAGCTCGGCGGCCACCCGTTCGAGGGCTGTCACCAACCCGGCGGCGTCGAGGCGCTCGGCTGTCTCCGGTGCGGCCGCCTGCTGCACGACGGGACCGAGCGGCCCCAGTTCCGCAGGCGGGTCGAGGGTGGCGCCCACCCGGGCCATGAGGGTGGCGATGGTGGTGTCGGCGGCGAAGGGAACCCGCCCGGTGACCAGTTCGACCAGCACGAGGGCGAGCGAATAGACGTCGGCCTTGCCGTCGACCGAGGAGCCCTGGGCCTGCTCGGGCGAGGCGTACCTGGCGGTGCCGAGCACGGCGCCGCCAGGCTCGGTCCATGCCGCTTCCGCCAGCGCCCGGGCCAGGCCGAAGTCGGCGATGCACAGCCTGCCTTCGTCGTCGAACAGGAGGTTGGCGGGCTTGATGTCGCGGTGTACAAGGCCGCGGCGGTGCGCGTACTCCAGCCCCCGCGCCGCCTGGAGGCCGACGTGCACCGCTTGCTCCGGGCTCAGCAGCACGCCGCGGTCGAGCAGGTCGCGCAGGCTGCCGCCCGCCAGGTGCTCGAGCACGACGTACGGCCCGTCGTCGGCCTCGCCCCAGTCGAACACCCGCATGATGTGCGGGTGGTTGAGGGCCGCCGCCGCCTGGGCCTCGGCCCGGAAGCGGCGCAGGAAGGACTCGTCGTCGGCCAGCGCGGCGTGCAGCACCTTGACGGCGACGCGACGGCGCAACGACACGTCGTCCGCCAGGAAGACGTGCGCCGATGCTCCTGTGCCGACGGGGGCGACGAGTCGGTAGCGGTCGCCGAGGACGCGTCCCACGTGGTCGACGATGCGCGACGTGGCCACGTTCCGAGGCTACCGTCCGCCGCCCTTGCGGCCGTGGACCGGGCGGGCCAGCACCTCGGCCGCCTCGCCCACGCCGGGGTGGTCGAGGGTCACGGGCTCGACGCCCTCCAGCCGGAGCGCGCCGATGTCCCAGATGCCGTGGCTCCCCCATCGGGGGTCGTGGTACGACCACCAGCGCACGCCCGCCCACCGCCCCTCGGCGAACAGCCGCAGCGCCCACGCCTGGGTGACGGGCCGCTCCCGGGTCACCACGGAGGAGGGGCGCAGGCCGAGCGCCACCAGGCGGGCGGCGTCGTCGAGGTCGCACACGGCGGCGTCGAGGGCGTAGGTGGCGATGGCGGCCACGCTGTCGGGCAGGAGCGGCGAGCCGAGCAGCAACAGGTCGTTCCACACCGAGAGGTAGGCGAACGTCTCGGCGCACGCGCCGCCCGGGCCGTCGGACAGGTAGAGCACGTCGTACTGCTCGGGGTTGTCGACCCGGCCTGCGGCGCCGCGAGGCACGAACAGCGGATGGCCGGGTTGTCCGGGTCGGGCCTTCGCCAACCAGGGGAAGACCCGGTACAACGTGATGCTCAGGCGTACGCCCCCTGCGTCAGTGCGTCGATGGCGGCCACCACTGGTGCCGCCCCCCGCACGGCGAGCACGTCGACCGGGCGACCGCCGAGGTGGGGGTTGGGTGCGGTGAGCCAGGCGCCTGCCTGCTGCGGCCACAGCACCTGGAGCAGGCGGTTGAGCACGTAGTCGAGGTCGGCCAGCCGGGCCCGGTTGGCGGGCGAGATGCCCTCGGCGCCGGTGCGCCAGCGCGAGGGTTGCGAGCGCGAGACGCCGAGCAACTCGGCCACCGTGTTGGACCCGAGGGCGGCCACGACCCGCTCGACCTCGCCGGGCACGTCGAAGAGGGCGGTGGCGTCGTCGTCGATTTTCAACACCCGTAGCCGGGGCTGCTGCTCGTTGAGCTTCCGCGCCGCCTTTGCCATGCACCCAACAATAACTGTCGGGCAGTCTGCCGTCCAGCAGGTGGCAGTCCACAATGGCGGGAATGCGAGCCGCCTTGGTCGACGAGCTGGAGGAGTTCATCCGGCGAGGCGCGCTGTGGGACCGGCCCGAGCTCGAAGCCTTGGTCGAACGGCTTGAGGCCGAGGCCGACGACCCCATCCCCACCTTGCTGGCCCACCCGTTGCGCGCCCTGTTGGTGCGGCTGAGCATGGGCGAGGTGCCGACCCGCATGGCGAACGACGTGGAAGGCATCCTCTACCCGCGCATCTGGAAGGTGATGGAGGCGGCTCGCGACGGGCTGCCCGACGGCGAGATGCGCACCCGCATCGAGGTGCTCAACCGACGCTTGTCGCGCCGGTTGGTCGAAGAGCGCCCGGGGTGAACGGAGGTCGGCCGTGGGCGCTGATCGCAGCCGCCGTGCTGGCCGCACTGGAGGCGGCCACGATCATCGCGGTGCTCGCCGTGCGCGGGCGATCGGCTGCTCCGTTGCTCATCCCCATGATGGCGGCCAAGTTCCCGTTCTGCGTGCTGGTGGTGCGGCGCTCGCCCACCGCCTGGTTCGGTTTGCTGTTGTGGGAGATCGCCGGAATGCTGGCTGCTGTGACGGCGCCTTCGACCCCGCTCCCCCTCCGGCTCGTGGAGCTGGCTGTGGCGGGCACGGTCGTGGGCCTGCTGGCCGCCGCCTCGTCGCTCTTCCCCACCGTGAGGCTGACTCCCCATGACTCCTAAGGCGCCGCTGTTCACCCTTCGCCGGGCCGTCCTCTCCGTGCTCCTGGCCGCGGCCGTGGGCGGGATGATCGTGGCCTTCACCATGCACGAGGAACCCCGCCCCGTCGTCTACACCAACTCGGCCGTGCGGGCGGTCGCACCGGAACAGGGCGAGCACGCCACACAGCGCTCGACAGTGTTCATCGAGCTCCAGCCCGGCTTCGTCCTGCGCACCATGCGCTTCGATGCCGGCGAACAGATCGGTGCCCAGGACCTCGACGTGATCACAGGGCTCAACCGCTACAGCTACACGCCCGGCGAGGGCAAGCAGGTCAAGCGGCTCGACGCCGGACGGCGCTGCGCCATCGTGGAGTTCGCCGACACCACGCGGGTCGACGCCGCGCTGCAGGAGTTCAGTTGGTGCTTCGTGGTGCAGCACTGACGGTCGTCAGGGAAGTTCGCCGGTCTCCAGCAACTTGGTGAAGGCGGCCTCGTCGAGGATCGGCACCCCGAGCTCCTGTGCCTTGGCCAGCTTGGCGGCGCCCGGCCCTTCGCCCACCACCACCGCCGTCGTCTTCTTGGAGACGCTGCCGGGCGACTTGCCCCCGCGCCGCAGGACGGCCTCCTCGGCGCCTTCCCTGGTGTATCCCGCCAGGGTGCCGGTGACCACGATCGTCTTGCCCGTCAGCGTCTGCGGTTCCGACGGCGCCGCCGGGCCTTCGAAGTTCACGCCCGCGGCACGCAGCTTCTCGATGACCGCCTGGTTCTGTTCGTTGGCGAAGAACCCGCACACGCTCGAGGCGATGGTGGGACCGATGCCTTCCACTTGTGCGACGTCGTCGGCGGTGGCGACGATGATGCGGTCGAGGTGGCCGAGGGCGCGGGCCAACACGAACGACGACGTGTAGCCGAGGTGCGGGATCGACAACCCGACGAGCAGGTTGCCGAGCGGGCGTGACTTCGAGGCCTCGATGGCGTCGTGCAGCTTGCGCACGCTGATCTCGCCGAAGCCCTCCATCTGGCGGACGCGGTCGAAGTCGAGCGAGTAGATGTCGCCGGGGTCGCGCAGCAGCCCCTCGTCGACGAACAGGCCGACGGTGCGCTCGCCCAGGCCCTCGATGTCCATGGCGCCGCGCGAGGCGAAGTGCTCGATGCGGCCGCGTCGTTGCGCCGGGCACTCCACGTTCATGCAGAAGGTGGCGCTCGCCCCTTCTTGGCGCACCAGCTCGGTGCCACACACCGGACAGTCCTTCGGGAACGACCACGGCTCGGTTCCCTCGGGCCGCACGCTCAACACCGGCCCCACCACTTCGGGGATCACGTCGCCCGCCTTGCGCACGATGACCGTGTCGCCGGGGCGGACGTCCTTGAGCCGCACCTGGTCCTCGTTGTGCAAGGTGGCTACGCCGACGGTGGAGCCGCCGACGAACACCGGCTCCATGCGGGCGAAGGGCGTGGCCTGGCCGGTGCGCCCGATCGACACGTCGATGCCGAGCAGCTCGGTCGTTCGCTCCTCGGGCGGGAACTTGAAGGCGATGGCCCACCGCGGCGCTTTCGAGGTCGAGCCCAACTCGCCCCGCTGGGCCAGGTCGTCGACCTTCACCACCACGCCGTCGATCTCGTAGTCGAGGTCGTGGCGGTGCTCCTGCCACCGGCGGCAGAAGTCGTGCACCTTTTCGAGGGTAGGGAGGACGCTCACTTCCGGGTTGATGGGGAAGCCCGCCTCTTGCAGCCATTGCAAGGTGTCCCAGTGGCGGGTGAACGACGGGCCGCCGACGAGCTCGCCGATCTGGTAGGTCCAAAAGCTCAGTTCGCGGCTGGCGGTGACCTTGGCGTCCTTCTGGCGCAACGACCCGGCCGCCGAGTTGCGAGGGTTGGCGAACAGCCGCTGGCCCGCTTCGGCCTGCTTGCGGTTCAACGCCTCGAAGGCGGGCACCGGCATGTAGACCTCGCCCCGCACCTCCAGCACTGCGGGCGGGTCGTCGAGCGTGAGGGTCTCGGGGATCGCCTCGATGGTGGCGATGTTCTCGGTGACGTCCTCCCCCACCGCGCCGCTGCCGCGGGTGGCGGCCCGCACGTAATGGCCGTCCTCGTAGAGCAAGGAGATGGCGACGCCGTCGATCTTGAGCTCGCACGCGTAGTCGACGTCGCCGGAGATGAACCGCTCCATGCGCTTGCCCCACGCCAGCAGCTCCTCGAACGACATGGCGTTGTCGAGCGACATCATGCGCACGCGGTGCTCGACCGGTGCGAACAGCGTGGATGGTGCAGCGCCGACCTGTTGCGTCGGCGAATCGGGGGTGGCCAGGTCGGGGTTGGTCTCCTCGATCAGCTTCAGCTCGCGGACGAGCGCGTCGTACTCGGCGTCGCTGATCTCGGGCTCGTCCAACTGGTGGTAGCGGACGTTGTGGTACTCGATCAGCCGACGAAGTTCGTCGGCCCGTTCCGCCGGGTTCTGCGTCGACACGAGGCCGACGTTAGGTCAGGCGCCCACCGACATACGGATCGCCACGGCCTGGCTGTGCACCCGCTCGGCCACGCCCATGGTGAGGTCGAGGATGTGGGCGGCCTGGTGGGGATCGTGGTTGGCGAGGCCGCACGCAGGGGTGAGCAGCGCCTGCTGGCGGAGGCGCACGGGGTCGCAGCCGCCCCGGGTCATGTCGCACCACAGGTCGGCCAGCCGCCGCCACAGCGGGTCGGGGTCGTCGCCCACGGGACCATCGGTCGGCACCACGCCCCAGGCGATGAGGCCACCCCGTTCGAGGAACGGTGCCAGGGTCGGCGCCGCGGCGGCCAGGTTGCGGCCGACCGGCATCGACAGGAGGTCGGGGCCCGCGGCAGTGGCGAGCTTCCAGTCGATCTCGCCGCAGCAGTGCACGCCGGTCAGCACTGTGGGGCCGAGCGAGGCCAAGCCGCTCGACAACACGTCGACCACGTCGTCGCCCTTGAGGGGGAGGCGGTCGGTGCCCCACGCGGCCAGGCCCGGCTCGTCGAGCACGACGACGAGGCCGGCAGCGACGAGAGTTTCGCGGGCGTAGGAGACGAGGGCGCGGGCGCGGGCAGTGACCGCATTGCCCGCGGCCCGGAAGGCGGCGGCGGCGGGGACACCTGCGTCGGCCAAGGCGATGCCGAGGGTGAGCGGGCCGGTGAGTTGCAGCTTCACCGGGCCGCGGCGGGTGCGCGTGGCGTCGAAGAAGGCACGCAGCGTCGTCCACGCTTCGCCCGCGAACGAGGTGTCGACCGGGGCGTCGGGGTCGAAGCGGCCGAGGTCGACGGCGATGGTGCCGTGTTCCTCGTCGACGTCGATGCCCACCATGCCGTCGACCGCCTGGGCCAGCATCGACTCGCGTCCGTGCCGTTTGGGCAGTTGGGGTGCGGCGGGCAGGTCGGGCAGCAGGGCGAGCATGGCGTCGACCGCGGCCGCCGGGTCGACGTGAGGCAAGCTTCCGACGGCGGTCGCTGCCGCAGTCGGCAGCACCGGTCGCCCGGTGGCCTGCCTGGTCGTCTCCTGGGTCGTCACGAAACAGCGCCCCCCAATCGGCGTCACTCCTTCGTACCGACCGAGCGGGCGGAGTGGCAAATCGGCGGGCGCCCCTGCCACAGTCCTGCGGCCATGCGCCTGCTCCTCCTTGCCCTCCGCGCAACATGGGCGCTGCTCCCGTTCACCGTCGGCGGCGGCCTCGCCGCGGCGCTCGACGAGCGGGTGCGCGGGGTGCAGGTGGCGGGCTCGGCGCTGGGCTGGGGGGTGTGGGCGCTCGTGTTGGTGGCGACGCTGGTCCCGCACCCGGTCAGCTTGACGGCGCTGCGTGTGGCCGCTCCTGCCGTGGTGGGGGTTGCGTTGTGGTCGGGGTCGCCGTTGGGGGCAGTGGCCGGCTTGGTGACGGTGGGCCTTGCCTTCGCGGCGGAGACGGGCGTCGAGTTCGTGAACGGCTCGGCCTACCCGAACGAGCGGCGGTTCCCGTTGCGGCCACCGGGTTTCCTGTTGTTCGGCACCGTCGAGTTGGCGTGGGCACTGGCCGTGGGCGGGCCGGTGGCAGGCGTGTTGTTGATCGGCGCGGGTCGGGGGGCGGCGGGGGCGGCGGTGCTGGTGGTGGCCGTGGCGGTCGCCGTGGTGCTGGTGCGGTCACTGCACGGGCTGTCGCGTCGGTGGGTCGTCTTCGTGCCCGCCGGGCTGGTGCTGCACGACGGCATGGCGCTGGCCGACCCCGTGCTGTTCCAACGCAAGGTGGTCGAGGCCGTGCGGCTGGCTCCCGCCGACACCGACTCGCTCGACCTGACCAAGGGCGCGCTGGGACCTGCGGTGGAACTGCTCCTGCGGGAGAAGGTGCCCATGGTGCTGACGACGCCGGGCAACCGCGGGGGCGAGCCGGGGTCGTCGGCCCGCCTGCTGTTCTCACCGACCCGGCCGGGTGCGGTGCTGGCCGAGGCGGCGCGCCGGCGACTGGTGCGTTAGCCGTCGAGTCCCACCGTTGATTTCGCAGTAGTTACAAGGGGGCGTGTAACTACGCGAAATCGACGGCCGGGGGCGCAGGCTACAGCGTGCGGCCGAGGACGAAGCCGAGCACGAGGCCGACCACGAACACCAAGGCGATTGCCATGAGGGCCATGCCTGGCGTGGCCTCGCGCGGGGTGCGGTCGCTCACGCGGCGATCCCTCCGCCGAGCACTTCGTCGCCGTCATAGAGCACGACGCTCTGCCCCGGCGCCACCCGGCGCTGCGCCTCGTGGAGCCGCAACCCGGCGCCGTCCCAGGTCGCTCGGGTGGGCCGTCCGTGGGCGCTGGCCTGCACGTGCACGTCGGTGCCCGGCGAGGGCGGGCCGTCGGCCCACACAGCGCCGGTGAGGTCGAGCCGCTCCGTCATGACGTCGGAAAGCGGGCCGACAGTGACCGTCGCCGTGGCCAGGTCGACGTCGACGGCGTAGCGCCGACTGGGGCTGCCACCGGTCGCCATGCCGCGGCGCTGCCCTACGGTCACCAGCTCCACCGCGTCGACGCTGCCGACCTCTTGGCCGCTGTCCTTGTCGACGAGGCGGCCGGGGCGCAGTGGGATCCGGGTGCCGAGGAACGCCTGGCGGCCGCCGGTCGAGGTGATGAAGCACACGTCCTGGCTGTCGGGCTTGGCCGCCGTGCGCAGGTGGAGCTCGTCGGCGATGCGCCGTACGTCGGCCTTGGTCATCGCGCCGAGCGGCAGCAGGGTGCGCGCCAACTGGTCCTGACCGAGCATGTAGAGGACGTACGACTGGTCCTTCTTGGCATCGGCGCCGCGGGCGATGCGCCGGCTCCCGTCGGGCCGGTCGACCACTCGGGCGTGGTGCCCGGTGGCCACTGCGTCGAAGCCGAGTTGCGTGGCCCGCCGCAGGAAGCGGTCGAACTTCAGGTGCCGGTTGCACTCGATGCACGGGTTCGGCGTGCGGCCCGCTGCGTGCGCTTCGACGTACGGGTCGACCACATGGGCGTCGAAGTCGTCGGTGAAGTTGAAGACGTGGTGGGTGATGCCGAGCTGCTGGGCCACCCGTCGGGCGTCTTCCACGTCGGCCACCGAACAGCAACCCGAGTCGGACGCCCCGCCCCAGAGCTTCATGGTCGCACCGACCACCTCGTGGCCCTGCTGGGCCAACAGCGCGGCGGCCACCGACGAGTCGACCCCGCCCGACATGGCCATGAGCACCTTCATCGCAGCCGTCCGACGGCTTCAGGGACGGCGGCCAGCGCCAGGTCGACATCGGCGTCGGTGGTGTTCCACCCGAGAGAGAAGCGCACGGCGCTGAGCGCCTCGTCGCGGCTGAGGCCCATGGCGGTGAGCACGTGCGACGGCTCGATGGCGCCGCTGGCACACGCCGAGCCCGCGCTGGCGTAGACGCCGGCGTCGTCGAGGAGGACGAGCAGCGCCTCGCTCTCCACGCCCTCGAAGCGGATGTGGCAGTTGCCCGGCGTCTTGCGGGCGCGGTCGCCGGTCTCGACGGCGCCGGGGACGGCGGCGAGCAAGCCGTCGGCCAACCGGTCGCGCAGGCGGCCGACCCGGTCGTTGGTTGCCGCTCGCTGCTCGACGGTGGCCTGCATGGCGGCGACCATGCCGACGATGCCTACGACGTTGTGGGTGCCGCTGCGCAGGTCGCGCTCCTGTCCCCCGCCGTGGGTGGTCGGCTGCAGCTTCACGTGGTCGCGCACCACGAGAGCGCCGACACCTTGCGGCCCGCCGAACTTGTGGGCGCTCACGGAGACAAGGTCGGCCGCTGTGCCACGCACGTCGATCCACGGGAAGGCGTGGACGGCGTCGGTGTGGAGCAGAGCGGCGCCGATGCGCAGCTCGTCGAGGGGCTGGACCGTCCCCGTCTCGTTGTTGGCGAGCATGACGCTGAGCAGGCTCACGCTCTCGTCGAGCACGCCGTCGAGTTGCACGATCCCATCGGCGCCGACCGGGGCGATGCGGCCGCCGAGCGACTGCACGGCGTGGAGGACGGCGTGGTGCTCGACGGCGCTGCACGCGACCTCGCCCGCACCCGCCGCGCCGAGGACGGCCAGGTTGTCGGCTTCGGTGCCGCCACCGGTGAAGACGACCTCGTGGGGACGGCAACCCAGGCAGTCGGCCACCACGTCGCGGGCCTCCTCGATGGCGGCCTTGGCCGCTCGGGCGACGGCGTGCGACCCCGACGGGTTCCCGAAGCGGCCGTCGAGGAACGGACGCATCGCCTCGGCGGCTTCCGGCCGCAACGGCGTCGTCGCCGCGTGATCGAGGTAGGCAGGCATCGCCCCCAGGCTACGGCGGGCCGCGACGGGAGCGCGGCCCGCGAGTCGAACTACCTCGCGGACCTTCGCTCCCGCGTGCCTCCTGTTCGTACGAGGAGGGCGAAAAGGGTCGGCATTTCTCCAATCTCTTTCGGAACGCCCACCACAGGAGGACATCCGCATCGGCACGTGGAACCCACCCTGCCTCGGGGACGGCGCCGAACGGAGGGGAGATGGCCGAAGAACCTGATTGGACAGCTGTCTTCATTGCCGAGGCCCCGCGGCTTCGCCGGCTCGCGCGGCGGCTCGCCGGTGAGGCGGTTGCCGACGATGTCGTCCAAGAGACGTTTTTCCGCGTCTACCGCCGTCGCGACACGATCGAGCCCGGAAGGCCGCTGCGGTCGTTGTTGACCACCGTCGCCCGCCGCGCAGCGATCGACGCGGTCCGCAACGAGGACGCCCGCACGCGCCTGCTGCACAAGGTCGTCGACCTCGACGCGCGCCACGAGGGCGTCGAGGACGCCGTCATCAACGGCATCCGCCGTGAGGCGATCTCCGACGTCCTCGGCGAGTTGACCGTGCGGCAGCGCCAAGCCCTGATCGCCGCCTTTATGGAACCGGGCGCGGTCTCTTCGTCGGTTGCGACGAAGTCCGCCCTCGCCCGCGGGCGGCGAGCGTTTCGCACCCGCTATCTGGCCGTCTCCCGTGAGACCGGGGTTTTCGGAACGGGCGGGCTCGCTTATTCGTTGACCGGCCGATTGCGAGCGGGGCTCGCCCGCCTGCAGGCACTGGCAGACCAGGTCGGTCTGGTGCCCGCCGCATGTGCTGGGGCGCTCGGCCTGTCGGTCCTGATGAGCGGCGGCGGGGCTGCCTCGTTCGCACGCCCGCCAGTCGCGTCACCCGAGGCTGCGCTGCCGGCAGTCGCTCGGTCGTCATCGCCGGCCGAAGGGAATCAGGCAAAGGCGTTGGTGCCCCAGGCGTCGAACCGCGGGTCGGCCGCACGGCCAGGTGACGGCCCCGCAGTCGACGGCGCGGCCTCCCCCGAGGCATTTCGCCCGGTTACAACAGCGGGGTACACGACCGAGGCAGACGTCACGACCGTCAACGACGACGAGGAGTTCTCGGTGTCGACGAAGCTGCGGACAGCAGGCGGCACCCACGACACTCGGGATACAAGCGAGTCCACAGTGCATTGCCAAAGCGGCACGGTCAGTCGGACGGCCTGCTTTGCGGCACGTCCGCCGGAGAGCGTCAGAGCGCCAGGAGGGCTCGCCCCCTGACCGCCATGCATAGCCATCAGAGTGAGACGGATCGTCGCCTACGAACCGACAGATAGGAGGAATACGGCGATTCCGGCTTGAACCAACCGGGTGACGAGCCATACGGTGGCGGGGGCTCGGGGAGGTGGCCGCATGGCCAAGTTCGCACCGTCGGGGAATGCAGTGCACGTCGTAGCGGGCGAGGTGGCGCCCGAACTCGACTGGGAGCTTCTTTACGACATGCACGCGCCGAAGCTGCGCCGCGTCGTCGAGCGCAGGGTCGGTACCGCACTGGCCGACGACGTCCTGCAGGAGACCTTCCTGCGGGCGTTCAAGAACCGGGCCTCGATCGATCCGAGTCGGCCCATCGAGCCGTGGCTGATCACGATCGCGCTGCGCACCGCAGCCGACCTGCAGCGCCTGCAGTTCCGCACCTTGGAGACGGCCGACGAGACCGTCGACGACATCGACGTGGCGTCGCTCGACTCGGTGGAGGAAGAACTGCTCAACCGAGCCCGACGGGTCGGCATCAAGCACGCCTTCGCCAGCCTCAACACGCGCCAGCGGCGGTTGCTCCAACTGGTGACGATCGAGGGCATGAGCTACGAGGGCGTGGCCAATGCCGAGCAGATGACGCCCGACGCCGTGAAGTCGGCGCTCGCTCGTGCCCGCACGAACTTCAAGACAAGCTACATGGGCTTCGAGCGGGAATCAGGGCTGTTCGGCGGCTTCATGGTTCTCGGCCTGCTCAACCGCATGCGGAAGCGGCTGCAGCGCTACCAGGCGTTTGTCGGCGGCCACATGGCAGGCGTTGGCGCGGCGGCGACCACCGTGGCTGTCGTTGCCATCGCCGCTGTCCCCGCGGTGCGCACGGCCCCCACGAGCGCGACGGAGCGCGTGCAAACGAGCACTGCGCAACCGAGTTCCCAGACGAACCTCACCGACGAACCGCGCCCCGTGGCTCCCGTTACGGCCACAGCGGGAAGCGATGGAGTCACGTCAACGGACCCGCAGCCAGACCGGACCGGTGTCACGACATCGGCAAGCATCGGCCGTACAGGCAATCAGGCTGGCGCGCAGTTCGACTCGCAGGTCACAACCCCAGGCACGGACCGTTGGACCTGGGGAATCGTCACAATCGAGTGCAACGGCAGCGCAGTCCGGACGACCGGCTGCGCTGCCGTCGACGAGATTGGGACGCCGCCGCCCATCGACTAGGGCAGCGGCAAGGGCACCCAAACTTCGGCGCCGCCTCCGGACGGCACCCCATATGGGTATGTGTTGTCGCCCGTCCCCCAGCCTGCATAGCCGGTGTTCGGATGCCCGTTGTTCGGACCCACGCACTGGTAGGGGCCGTACTTGTACTCACGGCCCTGCCTCGACTTGTAGATCCACACCGACGCCCGAGCGCAGTCCGCTTGTGCGGGCGGCGCGGCAACTGCGAGCAGAGCGCCGGTCAGGGACAGCGCGGCGACGACAAGAAGCCGCGACCGTCGAAGAGGGCTGCGAGACACGAGGGGGTTCCTCTCTGTACGCGCAGGCTCCAGGGGAGCACTGCGCTGGTTTCAGGGGGTTCGCGTCGAGGCTCGCCAGGCGACCCGACTCCTCAAAACTTCGACGCTCACGCACGAAAGTCCTGGTCACAGGATTATTTCGTGGGTGACCGACACTTTTTCGGACGATTTGCGAAGTACTAGATGAAACCTATGCGTGTGGGAGAGCGGATGGACGATGCAGGCGAGACGAACCAATTCCGGGACTGTTCGTCGCCGGATGCCGTCGTCCGTGCCTGCCTCGACCGCCTGCGCCTCCGACGCGACGCCATTGCCGATGCCCTGGGTGGCCGCTCGCTTCGCGTGGCGATCGACCTGGGCAACCCGCCGTTGTCGTACCGCATCACCTTCACCCGAGAGGGCCACGTCATGACCCGCTCGGGACCGGAGTTCAACCCGCACATGGAGATCCACGGCCCTCCTGGCGACGTCGGCCGGTTCCTGGCGGGAGACATAACGATGATGGACGCCACCTTCGAAGGCATCCTCACCCTCCACATATCGACGACGGAGGCAGCCGAATACCTTCGGCTGCGGGCATTGGTGGCAGAGGAACTCTCGGCAGGAACCGTGCGAGCGGCCCCTGGCGGGAGCTGAGGTTTCCGACGGGCACCGGCCGGGGGGATCGGTGCCAAACGGAACCGGAGCGGGTCGGGCCGTCGGGGGGTGGCCCACCCGCTCCGGGAACCGCGCCGAGCACTGCGTGCAGTGCGGGGGGCCGGGTTGTGCGGACGAACGGGGGGACGTCCGCACGCCCGGCGGCGCGGTGACTTCGTGGCGGGGTGAGCCCCGTGGGGGCTGGGCTCACCCGCCTCGACCGGGGCTACCCGGCCGAGGGCACCTGGTCGCCCACGATGGCGACGGCACGGTCGACGGCGCGCTCGATGGCCTCGCGGCCATGGCCGGTGCACGCCACCCACGGGAGCCCGGCATCACCGGCGCTGCGCCGCACGCGCTGGCCCAGGTGGGTGCGGATGAACGTCATGAGCACCACGGCGTCGGCTTGCCCGTAGGCCGCCTCGATGCGGGCCGCATCGGTGTGCCAGTTCGACCGCCAGCCCGACAAGAACCACGTGATGCGGACCTTGCCGTCGTAACGCAGGGCGACCGAGGCGTCGATGGCTGTGCGGTAACGGTCCTGGGTCTCGTTGCCGCCGACGAACAGCACGTGCACGGGGCGGTCGAGCCCAGTGGCCGGCTCCCCCCCGTCGGGGGGCGAGGGGAGGAGCCGGGCCAGGTCGTCGAGCTCGGCCGGGGCAAGGCCCAGCTCGACGAGGACGTGGAAGAGGTCGGCGGCGTCGAAGCCCCGCAACCCCCCGCCCGCGGCTCGGTAGAACATGGCCAAAGCGATGGCCCGCGCCTCTTCGATGCGCCCGATGCGCCGCAGCACCTCCAGACGCAAGGCGTCGGCGGCGGCGGGGTCGAGCGCGGCGCGCAGGGTTTCGTCGGCGCCCAGGAGGGCAGCGAAGCGGGCGTCGAGGGCGGCGTCGCCCGCCCGCACGAGCACGTCGTCGAGCGAGCCCGCCAGTCGTTCGGCGGCTTCGGTGTCGCGGCGCAGGCCGGCGCCGACCAGGGCGGCGTCGAGCAGGTCGACGCGGGTGGACAGGGCCATGCCCGAGTCGGCCGCCACCACCTCGGCCGTGGAGCAGGCGGCCTCGTCGCCGGTGCGGGCGCGGCCGACGACCAACTCCACCAGCGCAGGCGCGGCAGGCGCCACCCGCAGCGCAGCGGCCAACAAGGCGCCCGCGTGCGGCGAGCCGTGCGCCTCCAAGGCCACGACCGCCGAGGCCAGGTCTTCGGCGCCGGGCACGTAACCGGCGTCCAGGGCACGAGCCATGTCGCGGTAGGCGGCCTCGTCGGTACCCGGTTCCAGCAGGCGCAGGCGGGCGAGGGCGGCGTGGAAGTCGACCTCTGTGGCCAAGGGCAACGGCTCGGGCGCCTCGGCCAACCCGGCGGCCGCCGTGGCCAGCGCGGGAGCAGCAGAGACGTCGCCCTCGGCGTGGAGGAGCATGCCGAGCAACACGTTGGCGGTCACCAGCGTGGGGTCGGCGTCGACTGCCGCGGCCAGGTGCGACGCCACCGGCCGGAGCCGTTCGACGAAGCGGGCTCGCTCGGCGTCGCCGCGTGGAAAACGAACCGTTTCCAACCCGGGGATCTCAGCGCCGATGAGGGCTCGTTCGCACGCGGCCGCGGCGCGCGCGTCAGGAGCCAAGAAGGCGTCCTCGACAGTGTCGAGGAGCCGCGAGGCGCCGACGAAGTCGCTGCGACGACGACGGCACACCACGCGCCGCAGCAGGGCGGTGGTGGCCGCTTCCTCGAAGCCGCGGCCCCGTCCGTCGCCGGCCGCGGCCCATTGCCACAACGCTTCTTCGAGCGCTCGCAACAACAGCTCGGCGTCGACCACCGACCCCGCGCTGACCAAGGCGTCGACGCGACGATGGACCTCGCGAGCGGCGTCCTGCCACCCGTCGAAGGGCGCAGCCGCCAGTCCCAGGAAACGGGCGGCGGCACGGATGTCGTCCAAGTGGGCGACGACCACCCGCCCGGCCACCGCGCTGCCTTCGGGTCGACGAAGCAACTCGTCGACCACCGACTGCTCGCGCCGCACGATGCGCACGAGACGGTCGGTGGCGTCGGTGTCGACCAGCCCTCGCAGCTGGCCGAGTACGAACGAGAGGCGGGCCGGGCCGGGGAGCGGCTGCAACACCTCCCCTGCTTCGTCACCGATCACGGCGGAGATCAGGCCGTAGTGGTACCAAGCGGCGGGCCGCGCCGGGTCGAGGGCGATCAGCTCCTCCAAGGCGATGCGCAACGACGCCAGGTGGCCGAGGGCGGCCGAGCCCGCCCGGGCTCGGGCGATGGCGGCGGCGAGCAGGGTGTCGAGCGCAGTGGTGGCGGCGTCAAGGGCGTCGGGCTCTCGGGCCGGGGGCGCCACGACGGGCTCGTCGACCACGCCGGTAGGGACGTCGGCGGGGGCGTCGGCGGGGGGCGCCGCCGGTGGCTGTTCGACGAGCGCCAGGAAGCGGTCGCGTTGGGCCAGGTCGAGGTCGTCGAGGTGCCAGAGCGTCTCCACCGTCAAGCGCACGAGCGGGGCAGGCCATGCGCGCCGGAGCTGGTCGAAGGCGCCCGCCTGCAGCTGCGGCTCCAGGTCGCCGTCGGCGTCGGGGACGAGGGCCTCCAGCGCCCGCATCACGGGCTGCGTCAGCACGCACGCGACGTCGTGGCACGCCTCGTGGCCGAACGTGCGCAGCCGGGAACGCAGCAGTTGCGGTGCCTTGCGACCGGCCGAGCGGCTCTGCACACCCAGGGCCGAGAGCACGGGCGCCAGTTCGTCGCCCGAGGCGTGCTCGAACACATGCCGGAGGTCGTCGACCGAACACGCGAGCAAGAGTTCGCGGGTACGACAACCCCGGTGGCCGGAGGGCTTCGGCATGGGTGACGAGGACGCTAGACGTCGCCCCGGAAGTGGCAATTGCCGTCAGCGAAAACGTTTCGTCCCGTCAGGATTGAACATCCAGTTTCTGTCCATTCGGACAAACTTCCGCACGCTTAGGGGGGTGTTTTACCCGTTTAACGGCGCCGTCTCGACGATGGGCCCCACGCCGGATCGTCGAACGGTGACACCTCCGTCATGGCCAGCCTGCGAAGCCGCACCGCCATGTCTAGCTGCAGGCGGTCGGCGGGCACGTCGATGGCCAGGCCGGTGAGATCCTGCACGCGGCGCAGCCGGTAGCGGACGGTCTTCTCGTGGACGGCCAATTCGCCCGCCACAGCCGCACAATGGCCCTGGTTGTCGTAGAGCGATTCGAGCGTGTCGAGCAGCTCGACCGCCTTTGTTTCGGAGAGGTCGAAGATGGGCCCGAGCGTCTGGCGCACGAAGTCGAGGCGGTCTTCCAAGGGCGCGCAGGCCAGGATGCGATAGGCCTTCACGTCTTTCATGGCGACGGCACCGTGGCCGGTGCGCGCCGCCGACAGGTAGAGGAGGTCGCCCTGCGCCCGTCGGTAGGCGCTGGACAGCGACAGGAGTTGCCCCACCGGCGTGGCACACCCCACGTAGACGGCTTCGCCGGCGGCGACTTCGTCGCATGTCGCCAACAACGTCGCCCACGGGTGGGCGGCCGCTTCCGGTACGACCACGATGACGTGGGGCACCGGCGACGGGCGGGCCGGGCCTTCGATGGCGCCGGGCAGGCGCTCGGCGAGCCGTGTGGCTGCGGAGCGCAACGGCGTCGTCTCTTGGAAACGACCGTTGGCGACGAGGAGCAAGGTGAGCGGCGCCTCGACGCTGAACCCGAGTTCTTTGGCGTGGCCGCGGATCTCGTCTTCGTCCGTCCAACTGGCCTCGAGCAGCCGGTCGACGAGCGCCGCTTGTTCGCGGAGGCGGGAACTGAGGCGCTGCGACTCCTCGCCCATGTAGCCGGCTACCAGTGCCCCTGTGGCGTCCTGCACGAACTCGAAGAGGCGCATCGACAAGGCGCCCATGGCCCGCACGGCCACATCGGTGGGCGCTTCGACCTCCAGCGCGCACTCCAACAGGCGGCGATAGCCGGTGCGCATGGCCGCCTGGATCGCCGCTGTCAGCCCTTCAGGAGGCAGGCCGTGGCGGGCTCGTTGGGCGCCGATGACCTGCAAGGCCACGACCTCGCCTGAATCGAGCGGTCGGTTTTCCTGCAACGTGCGCAGGAAGAAGCCGCCGGCGCGGCGCAGGGCGCTGCGTACGTCGTGCATCTCGGCGGGCGTGATGACGTCCTGATAGGCGGGTACATGGCCGACGATGTCGTCGAACATGGACTCGACGAGTCCCTCGAACGTGCCCTGCAACCGATGCAGTACTTCGAGCCGAAAGGCATCGACATCGGCGGGCGGTGCGGCTGTCGTACTGCTGTTGGGCACTGGCCCCCCACTTCGTGCGCGTCAGGCGATGCACGGGAACTGCACAAAAGGTGGCATTGCGGGCAGGGGTCGCGCAAGGGGCGGTGGCGAGGGTGCAGAACGACGACCACGCAGAGCGCTACGTTGGGGAGCGGTGCCGACCACGACTCGCCCTGCATGAGCCAGCTGCGGCTTGACCCGCTGACCGGTCGGTGGGTCGTCATGAGCGACGAGCGGGCGGGGCGGCCGCAGGCCTTCCAGAGCCGCTGGGTGCCGGTGCACGGCGACCCCGATCGGCCTTGCCCGTTCTGTCCGGGCAACGAAGAGGCCACGCCGCCTGCACTGGAGACCTACGGGCCGACCGGCCAGTGGCTGGTGCGGGTGGTGCCCAACCTCTACCCCGCCTTCGAGGGCAAGGTCCCCATGGTGGTGAGCCACCTCGGCCCGGTCTTCACGCAGGCGCCCGCCAGCGGCATCCACGAGGTGCTGGTCATCTCGCCTGACCACGACCTGTCGTGGAGCGAGTTGTCCGACCCGCAGGCGGGCCTGGTGATGGCGGCCATCCGTGACCGCATTGAAGAACATGCCGCCCAACCGGGGCTGCGGTACAGCCAGGCCATCGTGAACTTCGGGCGGGAGGCGGGGGCGTCGCTCGACCACCCCCACGGCCAGCTCATGGGCATGCCGTTCGTGCCCCGGGAGATCTCCGACGAGCTGGGGGGCTTCGCCCGCTTCGAAGGGTCGTGCCTCATCTGCACGGCGGCCGAGGCCGAAGAGGAGGTGGGCCACCGCGTCGTCTACGCCGACGACCGGTGCCTCGTCATCTGCCCCTTTTGGAGCGGTACCCCCTACGAGATGCTGGTGGTGCCCCGGCGCCACGACCCGCACCTGCACCACGCCGAGCCCGCCGACCTGGCCGCAGTGGGGCGGGCTATGCGCAACGTGCTGGCGCTGCTGCGGCGGCGCTTCGGTGACCTGTCGTACAACCTGGTGTTCCACTCGGCGCCGTACCGCACGTCGAGCACGTTCCACTGGCACGTGCACATCGCGCCCAAGCTGACGACGACGGCCGGCTTCGAGCTCGGCACCGGCGTGCTCATCAACGTGGTGCCGCCCGAGCAGGCGGCGTCGGACCTGCGGGCCGAAGTCGCCATCCAGTAGTGCAGCGGCTGCGGGTCGGCATCGATCTCGACGCGCCCGCCTCGGTGGTGTGGGACTACGTGGCCGACATCCCGTCGCACGTCGAGTGGATGCACGACGCCCGCTCCATCACCTTCACCTCGGAGCGGACCTTCGAGTGCCTCACCGTGGTCGGCCCGTTCCGGACCGTCGACCGCATGGAGATCGTGGAGTGGGTCGAGGGCTCGGCCATCGGTATCCGCCATGTGGGGCTCGTGCAGGGCACCGGCCGTTTCACCTTGACGCCGCTGGGGCCGTCGCGCTGTCGCTTCGAGTGGGACGAGACGCTGGAGTTCCCGTGGTGGATGGTGCCGCCGGTGGCCCGGTTGGTGCTGGTGTGGGTCTGGCGCCGCAACCTGCGGACGCTGCAGTCCCGAGTACATAGGTTACCGTTTCGGTGACCTATGTACTCGGGACGGCGAGGCTGAGCGCGGGGGCGAGGGCGGCGAGGTGCTCGGTGAGACCGTCGTGCTGCACCGCTTCGTAGACGATCTCTTGGGCCGGTTCGATGTTGGGGCGCAGGTCGAGGTCGGCAGCCAGCGCCAGGAGCGCCAACGGGGCATCGACGTCGCCGTCGGCGACCGCTCGTTCGACGGCCTCGGTGAGGATGCGTTCGATGGTCTGGAGCGCTTCAGGGGTGTCGATGCGGTAGCCCTCGCGGCGGGCTTGGCGGGCGATGGCGACGGCTCCCTGGTAGGCGGCCGGGTCGCTCGACCCGCCGGCGGCGGCCACCTCGGCTTCGAAACGGCGGGCCAACGACAGTTCTGCGGGCGCCCGTAGTTCGGGTGGGAGCTGGTAGCCGGCGGCGGCCAGCGCGGCGAGGCGGCCGTGGTGGTCGGCGAACAGGCGCTCGTAGGCCCCGGCGAACCGGTCGGCCAACTCCCGCGCCGCGCTGCGCAGGATCTCGTCGGCCGCGTCGGGCAGGGCGTCCTCCAGCCCGAACTCGTGTGGCCCGTACCCCGAACTGACCATGCGCAGGAGAGTCGTCACCGGCGCCCCTTGTTCGAAGGCCTGGCGCAGCAACGTGGCGGCGTCGTCGTCGAGCCGGCTGTCGACGGGGCGGGTGGCGCCGAGCACTTCCAGGCCGCCGAGGTGCAGCGCCCCGTACACGTGCTCTGCGGTGCGGCCGGTTCGCATGTGGGTGAGGCGGACGGCGCCGGTGCAGAGGGCGAGCGGCCCGCGGTCGGCGTGGTCGTGGTGGAGCACCTCGATGTCGTAGGCACCGATGCGCGACGCGGGCGACCGCCGCTCCAGCAGTTCGAGCAGGGCGAGGTGAGCGACCACTCGGGCGGCGTCGACCCGGGCGGGCACGACGTGTCGACTCCAGATGTCGCGCCCGTTGCCCTCCTCCAGCCGGTTGCTCTCCGCTGCCGCCAACCGATCGACGAAAGCCTGCTCCGGCGAGGGCTCTCCGAGCTCGACGAGCAGGTCGACGACCCGAGCGGCGTACCGCAGGACTTGCACGGTTTCCAAGCCCGCCACGTCGTTGAAGAACCAGCCGCACGACGTGTACATGGCCATGGCGTGGCGCTGGGACTCAAGCAACGTGAACGCTTCCACCGGGTCGCCCACCACATGACGCGCGGCAAAGTCGTTCCGCGACTCGGCGCCGACCAGCACGCGCACGTAGTCGTCGCGAGCGGCCCAAGGGTCTTTGAGGACGCTGCCGCCTCGCCGTTCGAAAACAGCCGCCGCCTCGTCGCGCAGCCAGTCGAGGGCGGACCGCAACGGCGCCCGCCAGCGCTGGTTCCACCCGGGCTCGCCCCCCGTCGAGCAACCGCAGTCGTCGCGCCAGCGGCCCACGCCGTGGGCGCACGACCACGCGCTCTCGGCCACCTGCACGTCGTGCGTGGCCGGGCGGGAGGCGACCACCGTCACCAGGCTCTGCACCTCGACCCCGCGACGAGGGGCCTCCACCGACAGCGCATAGGCAAGGAAGCGCTCGCCCCATCGGTGGTGGTGCCCGAACGTCTCCCCGTCGGTGGCCACCGTCACCAGGCCGCCGCCCATGCGGTCGAGGAAGGCTTGCGGGGCGAGCGTGCTCAGGCCGAAGGCGACGTCATGTGAAAGGTCTCCGTCGTAGAAGACGATCGCCAGTTCGCCCTTGCCCCCCGGGTGCGCCCAGCGATGCACGATCGAGGTGTCGACCGGTTGGAATGCCGGCGCGGCTTGGCCCGGGGCGAGCACGGTGAAACGCACGCCCTCTTCGACCAGCACGCACAGCACCTCGTCGTTGACCGCCGCCTCAGGCAGCCACATGCCTTCGGCGCGGCGTCCGAAGCGGTGCTCGAAGTCGGCCAGCCCCCATCGCACCTGGGTGCGCAGGTCGCGCTCGTTCGACAGCGGGAGGATGGTGTGGCCGAAGGCCTGCGCCATGGCGCCGCCCGTCTTGGCGTCGGCGGCCAGGATGCGGGCATAGGCGTCAGGGGCGTGGCGCTCCAGCCACGCCAGCAGCGTCGGCCCCATGTTGAACGAGAGGTGCTCGTAGTTGTCGACGATGGCCACCACCCGCCCGGCGTCGTCGACGATGCGAGCCACGCCGTTGGGGCGGTAGCACTCGGCGGTGATGCGGGCGTTCCAGTCGTGGTACGGCGCCGCCGACACCTCGCGAGCCACCTCTTCCGTCCACGGGTTCTCCCGCGGAGGTTGGTAGAAGTGGCCGTGGACGACGAGGGTGGGACTGCTCACCCTCCCGACGGTACCGGGCTCCCGCCCGAAGCTGCGGACAGAACGACGCGGAAAACGGCGCGATCGCTACACAAGTTCGGCGGGCCGCGGTCAGGCGGGGGTGAGCCAGACGACGGCCAGCGGGGGCAGCGTCATCTCGGTGGAGAAGGGCTGGCCGTGCCAGGAGCTGTCGCCTGCCCACACCTCGCCGCCGTTGCCCACGCCGCTGCCGCCGAACTCGACGGCGTCGGTGTTGAGGGCCTCCCGCCACGTGCCGCCGGAGGGCAGGCCGATGCGGTAGCGGTCGCGCGGCACCGGCGACAGGTTGGCCACGCAGGCCAACACCCGTGAGCCGTCAGCCGAGTAACGCAGGAACGACAGCACGTTGTTCTCCACGTCGCCCGCGTCGATCCAGCGGAAGCCGTCGGGCTGGAAGTCGCGTTCCCACAGCTCGGGCTCGTTGCGGTAGACGCGGTTGAGGCACCGCAACAGGTCGTAGATGCCGCGGTGGCCGGGGTCGTCGAGCAGGTGCCAGTCGAGCGAGCGGTCGTGCGACCACTCCCGCACCTGCCCCATCTCTGCACCCATGAACAGAAGTTGCTTGCCGGGGTGCGCCCACATCCAGGCGTACAACGACCGCAGGTTGGCCCGCTTCTGCCACTCGTCGCCGGGCATCTTGTTGATCAACGAGCCCTTGCCATGCACCACTTCGTCGTGCGACAGCGGCAGCACGAAGTTCTCGGTGAAGGCGTACAGCAACCCGAAGGTGAGGTTGTTGTGGTGGAACCGCCGGTGGACGGGGTCCTTGGAGAAGTATTCCAAGGTGTCGTGCATCCACCCCATGTTCCACTTGAACCCGAAGCCGAGCCCGCCCAGGTATGTCGGCCGCGACACCGCGGGCCAGGCGGTTGATTCCTCGGCGATCGTCATCACGCCGGGGTGGCGGCCGTAGACCTCTTCGTTCATCTCCTTGAGGAACGACACCGCTTCGAGGTTCTCGCGCCCGCCGAACTCGTTGGGCACCCACTCCCCTTCTTTGCGGGAGTAGTCGAGGTAGAGCATCGACGCCACGGCGTCGACCCGCAGCCCGTCGATGTGCATTTCCTCCACCCAGTACAGGGCGTTGGCGATGAGGAAGTTGCGCACCTCGTTGCGCCCGAAGTTGAACACCAGGGTGCCCCAGTCGGGGTGCGCTCCCTTGCGGGGGTCCTCGTGCTCGTACAAGGCGGTGCCGTCGAAACAGGCCAGCGCCCACTCGTCTCGGGGGAAGTGCGCCGGCACCCAGTCGACGATGACGCCGATGCCTCGGGCGTGCAGCGCGTCGACCAGCGCTCGGAAGTCGTCGGGGCTGCCGAACCGCGACGTCGGGGCGAAGTACGACGACACCTGGTAGCCCCACGAGCCGCCGAAGGGATGCTCGGCCACGGGCATGAGCTCGACGTGGGTGAAGCCGAGGTCGGCCACGTAGTCGGGCAGTTGCTCGGCCAGCTCGCGATACGTCAACGAGCGGTCGCCGTCGTCGGGCACCCGGCGCCACGAGCCCAGGTGCAACTCGTACACCGACATGGGCTCGGCCAGGTGGTCGGCCGCGTCGCGCCGGGCCATCCACTCGTCGTCGCCCCACGAGTACGACGACTCGCACACCACGCTGGCCGTGCCCGGTGACTGCTCGGCGGCGAAGGCCAACGGGTCGGCCTTCAGGTTCACGTCGCCGTCGGCGGTGAGGATCTCGAACTTGTAGCGGCTGCCCGCCTCCACGCCGGGGACGAACACCTCCCACACCCCCGACGACCCCATGGTGCGCAGCGGCATGAGACGCCCGTCCCACATGTTGAAATCGCCGACGACGCGCACGGCCCGGGCGTTCGGCGCCCACACCGCGAACGACGTGCCCCGCACGCCTTGGTGCTCGCGCACATGCGCCCCCATCACCCGCCACATGTCGCGGTGACGGCCTTCGCCCAGCAGGTAGAGGTCGAGTTCGCCCAACGTCGGCCAGAAACGGTAGGGATCCTCGTAGGTATGCGTCTCGCTGCCGTAGGTGGCTTCGAGCACGTACTCGGTCGTGCCGTCGGGCACCTTGGCCTCGAAGACGCCTGCCTCGTGCACCCGCTCCATGTCGACTGGCACGGCGCCACCGACCAGCACGCGCATGGAAGTGGCTCCCGGCCGCCAGGCCCGCACCATGCCGTCGTGCACGCCGAGCACCGAGTGCGGGTCGCCGTGCGTCCCTTCCACCAGCCGCCCGATGGCCTCGGCCACCGGGTCGACCTTGCGCGCCCGTTGGGCAGCCATGTGCTGGACCTCCTCTAACCGGCGAGCAGGCGCCGGATGGCGTGCAGCGGGATGTCGACCCAGTCGGGTCTATGGGCCCGCTCGTACAAGACCTCGTAGACCGCCTTGTCGAGCTCGAAGGCGGCGCAGAGCACGGCCCGCGACTCCTCGTCGGCAGGCAGCAGCCGCTCGATTCCGTCGACGCCGAAATAGCCCTCGCAGAAGGCGTGGCGGTTGCGCTGCTCCCATGCCTCGTCGAGTCCGGCGACCGCTTCCATCTGGAGCGGCTCCCGCTCGGTCAGCGTGACCTGGGCGGCGTAGTGAAAGGACCGCAGCATCCCGGCCACGTCCTTGAACGGCGAGCTGGGCAGCGTGCGCTCCTCCAGCGGCCGAGCGGGTTCACCTTCGAAGTCGAGGACGAACCAGCCCGCGTCGGTACGCAGCACCTGGGCCAGGTGGTAGTCGCCGTGCACCCGGATGGCGGCGCCCGCGTCCGTGATCGACGCCAGGCGGTCGAGGAAGGCCCCCGCCGCGCCCGCGTCGATGTCGCCCGGCCGCAAGCGGTCCAACTGCGCCCGTGCCATGGCCGCCCAGCCCGTCGGGTGGCCCGGCGAGGTGCCGAACGCTTCGGCCAGCGCCACGTGCATGCGGGCCGTCACCTCGCCCAGCCGACGCGCCTCGCCTGCGAAGTCGCCGCCGGCCTCGGCCGGGTCGGTGTGGCCCTCCTCGGCGCGGGCGTAGAGGTCGCGCAAGCTGCCGAGCGCCAGTGCCCATCCCTCCGAGCCGCTCGACAGGTAGGGCTGCACAACGGCGAGGTGCGACCCCTCGAACTCCCACATGGCCAAGGGCGCGGCGACGTGGAGGAAGCCGGCGCGGGCCAGCCCCTCGGTGACCTCGATGTCGGGGTTGGGGCCGTGCTGCAAGCGGCGGAACAGCTTGAGCACCAGGCGGTCGTCGGCGATCAACGAGGAGTTCGACTGCTCCACGTTCATGGGCCGGATGTGGGTTACCTCTTGGTCGGGGGCCACCTGAGTGAGCAGCGCCTTGGCGTACTCGGGGTCGATGGTGGCATCGAAGGCCACTTGGCCGTCGACGGCGCCGAGGATGGCGGGCTCGTGCCCGTGCAGGTACTCGGGCGGGTCGTCCGCAGATCGCAGGCCGATCACCAGTTGGTAGCGGGCGCCGTCGGCCTCCACCAGCAGCCAGTGCAGCCCGGGGACGAGCTCCTCGTCCTCCTGCACCACGACCTTCTCGGGCTCCTCGCCCGCGAACCAGCGCTGGCGTCCGAGGTAGGCGGGCAGGAGTGCGTCGAAGTTCATCCCGTCTCCTGGTCGGTCAGCTGGAACCAGTAGAAGGCGTACGGCCCGAGGGTCACGAAGTACGGCAGCTCGCCGATGCGGGGGAAGGGCACCCGACCGAGCAACTCGATGGGCGTCTTGCCGTCGAAGCGCTGCAAGGGCAACTCGGCGGGCTGGGCGAAGCGCGACAGGTTGTTGACGCACAGCACGATGTCGTCGTCCTCTTGGCGCACGTACGCGAGCACCGCCGGGTTGTCGGCGGGGATGACCTCGAAGGTGCCGGTACCGAACAGCGGGTGCTGCTTGCGGATCTGCAGCATGCGCCGCATCCAGTGGATCATCGACGACTGGTCGCGCATCTCGGCCTCGACGTTGACGGCCTGGTAGCCGTACACCGGGTCCATGAGCGGCGGCAGGTAGAGACGGGCGAAGTCGGCCCGGCTGAACCCGGCGTTGCGGTCGGGCGTCCACTGCATGGGGGTGCGCACGCCGTCGCGGTCGCCGAGGTAGATGTTGTCGCCCATCCCGATCTCGTCGCCGTAGTAGAGGATCGGGCTGCCCGGCATGGAGAACAACATGGCGTGGAGCAGTTCGGCCACCCGTCGGTCGTTCTCCACCAACGGCATGAGCCGGCGGCGGATGCCGACGTTGGCCTTCATGCGCGGGTCTTTGGCGTACTCCGCGTACATGTAGTCGCGCTCTTCGTCGGTCACCATCTCGAGCGTCAGCTCGTCGTGGTTGCGCAGGAACATGCCCCACTGGCAGCCGTCGGGGATCTCCGGCGTCTGGGCCAGGATCTCGGTGATGGGGGTGCGCTGCTCGCGCCGCACCGCCATGAACATGCGCGGCATGAGCGGGAAGTGGAAGCACATGTGGCACTCGTCGCCGTCGCCGAAGTAGTCGACGACGTCGGCGGGCCACTGGTTGGCCTCGGCCAACAGCACCTTGCCGGGGAAGGCGGCGTCGACCTCCTTGCGCAGCCGCCGCAGGTACTCGTGGGTCTCCGGCAGGTTCTCGCCGTTGGTGCCGTCGCGTTCGTAGAGGTACGGCACGGCGTCGAGGCGGAAGCCGTCGAGGCCGATGTCGAGCCAGTACTTCACCACGTCGAACATGGCCTGCTGGACTTCGGGGTTGTCGTAGTTGAGGTCGGGCTGGTGGCTGAAGAAGCGGTGCCAGTAGTACTGCTCGCGCACCGGGTCCCAGGTCCAGTTCGACTTCTCGGTGTCGACGAAGATGATGCGGGCGTCGGACCAGCGATGGTCGTCGTCGTTCCAGACGAACCAGTCGGCCTTGGGGTTGGTGCGGTCCTGGCGCGACTCCTGGAACCACGGGTGGGCGTCGCTGGTGTGGTTGACCACCATGTCGGCGATGATCCGGATGTTGCGCCGGTGCGCCTCCTCGACGAACTTCACCACGTCGGCCAGGTCGCCGTATTCCGGCAGCACGGTGAAGAAGTCGGCGATGTCGTAGCCGCCGTCGCGCAGGGGCGACTGGTAGAAGGGAAGCAGCCACAGGCAGTCGACCCCGAGCCACTCGAGGTAGTCGAGCTTCTCGGTCAGGCCCGCCAGGTCACCGGTGCCGTCGTTGTTGCCGTCGTAGAAACCCCGGACGAGCACCTCGTAGAAGACGGCCCGCTGGTACCAACGAGGGTCGGCAATGGACGCCTCGGTGCTCATGGGCAAACGCGCTGAAGACGGATCACTCCCACTGGCCTACCACGCCTACGCCGGAGGTGAAACGTCGACCGCCCGCCAGCAGTACCACGCGGCCACCGAACGGTAGGGGCGGTAGGCCTCGCCGGCCGCCTCCAACTCGACGGGCGTGGGCAGGGCGTCGGTCCTGCCGTGCACGATTGCCCAGCCCTTGCGCACGCCGTAGTCGCCGGTGGGCCACACGTCGGGGCGGCCCAGTTGGAACATGAGGAACATCTCGGCCGTCCACCGCCCGATGCCCCGCACCTGCGACAACTGGGCCACGACCTCGTCGTCGGACCGGCGGCTGATGCCGTCGAGGCGGACGGTGCCGTCGAGCACCTTGGCGGCCAGGTCTTGGATCGACAGCATCTTGGCGTTCGACAGGCCCGCCCCCCGCAGCGCTTCGTCGGCCAAGGCGAGCACGCCCTCGGGGGTGGGGCGCTTTCCCGGGAACAGGGCAAGGAAGCGGCCGTGGATGGCTGCTGCTGTCTTGCCTGCGAGCTGTTGGTAGAGGATCGCCCGGGCCAAGGCAGCGAAGTAGCCGCCCGCCTGCCGGCGCAACGTCATCGTGCACGGGCCGACCTCGTCGACGAGGGCGGCCATCGCCGGGTCGGCAGCGGCGATGTGGGCGGCGGGGTCGTCCATGGCGGGGCGAGCATGGCGCGTTCCGGCGAGCGGTGCACGGGAGGCGGAAGGCGCGCCGGCCGCGTACCCTTGTAGGCAAACGGGGGGTGCGGGCGATGCGACTTCGCTGGGCAGCGACGGCATGTGCGGCGGCACTGGCGTGGGCGCCGCCTGCGCAGGCCGTGGGCGCCACAACGGTGGTGGTGACGGGCACGCTCACCTTGAACGGGCCGGTGCAGGCGCCGTGCACGGGCGCCGCCTCCTGCCCCCCGCCGATCATCCCCAGCCCGCCGCCCTTTCTCGGCAAGCTCGGCCCCCCGTTCAGCGTGGAAGGCGGCGCCCTGCGCATGGGCTCGTTCAGCCAGGCGACGTGCCTGCCGTCGCCGTGTTCGGTCGTCCTTTCGCTGGCATACCGGGGCTACTGCGGCTTGGCCACGGGGCGAGGGTCAGGCGGCCTGCTCGACGCCGTCGGCGAGGCGCACCTGCTGGAGTTCACATTCACGGCGGTCGGGACCGAGTGGGTGGTTCGGGGCAACGCCCGTCGGCACGCCACGGGCGAGGTGGGCGATGTCTTCGGCGCCCTCACCGTGGTGCCGCCCCCCGCCGAATGCGCAGCGGGCACGGCCACCACGTTCCCACTCGTCGGCGACCTCACGGTGACGTACCCGAAGCTCACACCCTGACCACTAGCGTCGTCGCCCGATGAAGGCACTCCGCAGCTTCACCGTCCGAGCAAAGCTCCCCGAGCCCCTCGCCCCCCTCCACACGCTGGCCATGAACCTGCGCTGGTCGTGGGACGAGCGCACCCGCGACTTGTTCCGCTGGGTCGACCCGGCCACGTGGGAGGTCACCGGCCACGACCCCGTCCGCCTGCTGGGCATGGTCGGGCGGGAGCGGCTCGAGCAGTTGGCGTCCGACGCCGCGTTCATGTCGTTCCTTGACGAGGTGCACGGCGACCTCCAGCGCTACCTGGCGCAGCCGCAGTGGTTCCAGTCGACGCGGGGCTCGGGGCCGTTGCGGGCCATCGCCTATTTCTCGCCCGAGTTCGGCATCGCCGAAGCGCTGCCCCAGTACTCAGGCGGCCTCGGCGTGCTGGCGGGCGACCACCTCAAGGCGGCGTCCAGCCTGGGCGTGCCGCTGGTGGGCGTGGGCCTGCTGTACCGCCAGGGCTACTTCCGCCAAGAGCTCAACGCCGACGGCTGGCAGCAGGAGCGCTACCCCGTCCTCGACCCGCACGCCATGGCGCTCACCCTGGTGGAGGGCGCCCGCATCGAGGTGGAGCTGGCGGGCGTGCCGCTGGCTGCCCAGGTGTGGCGGGCCGACGTGGGCCGGGTGCGGCTCTACATGCTCGACAGCGACATCGACGAGAACAGCGAGGAAGGCAGGCTCGTCACCGACCGCCTCTACGGCGGCGCCACCGAGCACCGCATCCGCCAGGAGATCCTGCTCGGCATGGGCGGGGTGCGGGCGCTCGACGCGGTGGGCGAGGAAACGCAGGTCTTCCACACCAACGAGGGCCACGCCGGGTTCCTCGGCTTGGAGCGCATCCGCCGGCTCATCCTCGACGAGGGGCTGTCGTTCGGCGAGGCCGTCGAGGCCGTGCGGGCGGGCACGATCTTCACCACCCACACGCCGGTGCCCGCGGGCATCGACCGCTTCCCCCACGAGCTGATGGAGCGGTACTTCAAGGGCTGGGCCGACGAGTGTGGCGTGCCCTTCGACGATCTCATGGCCCTGGGCCACTTCCCCGGCGAGGCGGCCGACGCCCCGTTCAACATGGCGGTGATGGGGCTGCGGCTGGCCGGCATGGCCAATGGCGTGTCGAAGCTGCACGGCGCCGTCAGCCGGGCCATGTTCAACCCGCTGTGGCCGGGCGTGCCCCCTGAGGAAGCGCCCATCACGTCGGTGACCAACGGCGTGCATGCCTACACGTGGGTCTCGCCCGAGATGGACGACCTGCTGACCCGCTACGTGCTGCCGTCGTGGAGCGAGGCCGAGCCCGGCGCGTGGCAGCGGTTGGAGAAGTGCCGCGACGACGAGCTGTGGCGGGTGCGCGAGCAGGGCCGGGAACGGCTGGTGGCCTTCGTGCGCTCACGGCTCAAGCAGTCGTTGCTGTCGCGGGGCGCGTCGGAGACCGACGCCGCCTGGGCCGACGAGGTGCTCGACCCTCGGGCGCTGACCATCGGGTTCGCCCGGCGCTTCGCCTCCTACAAGCGGGCCACGCTGTTGCTGTCGCAGCCCGAGCGGCTGCATGCGCTGCTGTTGTCGTCGGACCGCCCCGTGCAGTTGGTCTTCGCGGGCAAGGCGCACCCCGCCGACGACATCGGCAAGGAGATCATCCGCCAGATCGTGCAGTTCTCCCGCGACCCGGCGGTGCGCCATCGCATCGTGTTCGTGGAGGACTACGACATCGCCGTGGCCCGCATGCTCTACCAGGGCTCCGACGTGTGGCTGAACAACCCGCGCCGGCCGCAGGAGGCGTGCGGCACCAGCGGCGAGAAGGCGGCGCTGAACGGGGGGCTCAACTGCTCGATCCTCGACGGCTGGTGGGACGAGATGTTCGACGGCGACAACGGCTGGGCCATCTCCTCGGCCGAGACCTACGACGACCTCGAACGGCGCGACGCCGTGGAAGCCGACTCGCTCTACGAGATCCTCGAGCGCCAAGTGGTGCCTCTGTTCTACGAGCGGGTCGAGGGGCCGGTGCCGCGGCGCTGGGTGCGCAAGGTGAAGCACAACTTGATCACCTTGGGCCCACAGGTGGTGGCGTCGCGCATGGTGAGCGACTACGTGACGCAGCTGTACGAGCCCGTCGCCGCCCAGGCCGACGCGCTGACGGCCGGCGGCCATGCCCGGGCTCGTGCGTTGGCGGCGTGGAAGGAACGGGTCAGCGCGGGCTGGGGCGACGTGCGCCTGGTCTCGGTCGACAGCGACGCCGCCGTGGCCGACCTCGGCACCGAGCGCACGGTCGACGCCTGCGTGTCGTTGGGGTCGTTGACGGCCGACGACGTGGCGCTGCAGTTGGTGCACGGGCCGGTGGGGCCCAACGACGAGATCGCCGAGCCCACCATCACGACCATGGACCTGGCCGGCCCCGACGACGTGGCAGGCCAGTACCGCTACGTGGGCCGGTTCGCCTGCGAAGAAGCCGGCCGCTACGGCTTCACCGTGCGGGTGGTGCCGGCCCACCCCGACCTGTCGTCGCCCGCCGAACTCGGCTTCGTCGCCTGGGCCTGAACCGGCTTCTGGTCAACGACTCCTGCTCGTCTTGGCGGGCTCTCAGGGTTGCGCAATCCGATAGTCCGGCGGGTCGAACTGCTCCTCGACGACAGGAGTGGCGGATCCCACAGGACCAGCATTGGGCATCATGCCCCAGAGGCATCGGTCACACCAGAAATAGATCGTCCCCCGTTCTGAGTCGACGGAATCGACGGTGACACGCAACTGAAGGCCTCGCTGGCGGCAACAAGGGCACTCTTGGTTCGCTCCGTCGCCCGAATCAAGCGCATGCCGAAGGGCGTCCAGCCATTCTTCGTGGCCTCCGCATCCGTGTAGTGACGTCGACATCGTCGCTCCTAGTTGTGGAGGGGATGGCTCGCCCACCATTGGTCTTCGAACCCTTGCGCGCCCGCTCGTAGTCCCGCGCATTCCGTACGGACGAGGGATATGGCATCCCTGCCGCAGTTGGTTCACGACGCGGAAGCGCTCATGCGGCAACGCGCGAGCGAGTTGCTCCTCGTTCCGGAATGCCGCTCTCGTCAGGGTTGTCGTCTCGTCGGGTCCGGTGATCCCGATTGCCGAGGGGGTCGCCTCAGTTGCGAATTCGCAATTGACAGAGTCTGCGTCGAGCGAGCTGACTCGACGGATCCACTCTGCCGTGTTTGCTGCTCCCGATCCGCCATTCCGCCGAAACTCGGCCGCGATCACAAGTCGCTGCGGTTCGCCGGGCTGGATCCTCGTGCCGTGCCCCGCGTGCTGATGGTCCCCACCACCGCTACGCGATCGGCTCAGGCGCTGGGTCGGCCACGATCATGACTCGCAACGCCTCGCCGAAATTCCTGCCGACACGAAGAACTTGGAACGTGGTCTCAGCAAACACGCTGCTGTCATCAGCGACGAGGAGTACGTACTCAACGATCCATTCGCCCACGGGGCAGAGCACAAGACCGAGTTCTCTCTCACGTTGTTTGATCCGGGCCGCCTCTCCGGATGCCGCCATAATCGGGTCCATGACAATGGGACCCGACCCGAAGGCCGCAGCGGCCCACCGGGGCGGGCTCAAGGTCAAACCACCAAGCTCCTCGAGGACCTCAATGGCGGGCTCGGTGACCGAGAACCCTTCCTGGCGAAGCACTCGATCCCAGCTTGAGGCGTCACGCCGGCGGACGGCGCTCCATCCCGCCTCCACGAGCGTGGCCCGAACGACCGGATGCTCCGCTGCGAGTGAGATGAGGCTCACCAGTCCACCCCGAACTTGTCCAGTACGTGCTGGCACGACGCGCATGGTGGGGTCGACGTGCCATGGGCAGGCGAGTTTGTTCCACGCACTCGGGCGGTCGAGATCGTCCTCGCCCGCCACGTCGTCTCCTGCATCGAGATCCTACGCCTGCGAGCTCGGGAAGAACAGGACGTTGAAGACGGTGGTCAAGGTGGGGGCGTCCTTCGTGGCAGGGGCCGCCTGCACGATGGTCGCAGGCGTGGCCGGCGGGGCCGCGTGTGCGGGCATGGCCTACCGGGCGGCCGACAACGCCATGAACGGCAGGCCGATCATGTCGAGCGTGCGGAGACAGCGAGGGTGACAGCCCGGTCAGCCTGCGGTTCCTGCGCCGCTTCCCGTCCGCGGCGCGCGCCGCCTGGCTCTCGGAGCGCCGGCTCGGGTCGTGGCTGCGGGCCAACGGCTACTGCGGCCGTCGCACCCCCGCCGAGATGTGGGCGCGCCTCGACGGCGCACCTCGGGGCCTCCTCGGCGACGGCGGCGACGCCATGGGCTCGGTCACCGTCGCCTTCGTCGCCGTGCTGGAGTCGGTGCGCGCCCAGATCGACGAGCTCGACGCCCGCATCGCCGAGCTGCTCGACGCCCACCCCGACGGGCCGGTCTTCCGGTCGCTGCCGCGCTCGGGCACGGTGCGAGCCGCCACGCTCCTGGCAGAGATCGGCGACTGCCGCGCCCGCTTCCCCACGCCCGAGTCCCTCGCCTGCCTGGCCGGGGCCACGCCCTCGACGCGTGAGTCGGGGAGACACCGCGTCGTGACCTTCCGCTGGGCCTGCGACAAGAAGCTGCGCGATGCGGTGATGGACTTCGCCGGCGACAGCATGAGGGGCAGCGAGTGGGCCGCCGAGCGCTACCGGCGGCTGCGCGCCGAGGGCAAGCGCCACCCGCACGCCGAGCGGGTCCTGGCCCGCGCCTGGCTCCACGTGATCTGGCGCTGCTGGCAGGACGGCGTGCCCTACGACCCCGCCCGGCACGGCGCTTCCCAGCGGCTGTTGGCGGGCACCGCTTGACATAGGGCTACTCACGACTGCTCGTCGTCTCGCACTCGCAATGGACCCACGAACGTCTGGCCCTCGAAGCGCAACACCCAAGGGTCGGTGTCGGTGTCACTGAAGATCTCGAGCTGCGCGCCCCCGGACAGGTCGAATATGGGATCGCGGCCCTCGTCCCGGATCGCCACGATCGTCTGCCCGATGAGGTCCCAAACTCGGTCGACGGCGTCCTTCGATGTCCACGACACCTCAACGACGGATCTGCTCGTGATGCGCCAGGGGCACGTAACTGCCAGTGCCCAGTTCTCTCCGCTCACCACCAGCGTGGGATCGCTGAACTCGGCCTCGTCGATGTGCAACGGCAGCCGTGAAGCGATCTGTGTAGCCATCGAGCTCCTCACAGACCCTGCTCCACGTGGGTTCGGACACGGACGTACTCGAGCCGCTCGGCCGGAGTCAGCCCGGGTGGGGGTTGGACCGGCTTGCCAGTGAACGGGTTGATCGGCTGCCCGTTGGCGTTAGTGAACGACGCACGCCTTCCTGCCGTGCCCGCCGGATCCATCAAGCGCACGTGGGAACCGTCCGGAAGCGTGTAGTCCATCCCGGGCGAGGTGGTCGGCTGCCGGGGGAAGCCCGCGTCGTCGAGGCCCGCCGCCATACGGCTCTGGCTGATCGGGACCGGAGGCGCGCTCCCGATCGGGCCTGCCACGAAGTCCGGCCCCCGTGCCGTGTTTGGGGCTGGCGTTGACCGGTGAGTCGTACTTGCCCCGCCCTTCGGGGACGAACCGGCACGGAGTCGGGAACCTCCTGCATGGCCGATCGTACCGCCCTTGCCGATGCCGAGGCGGGCGCCGAGGCGAGCGAACGCAGGTGCCGCCAGGCGGCCGAGCCCTGCCGTGCCGATGCCGATCACGGCGTCGCGGACGATGGCCTTGGCGCTGAAGACGCCCTGCATAATCGGCCTGCCGTTCATGGCGTTGTCGGCCGCCCGGTAGGCCATGCCCGCGCACACCGCCCCGGCGGCCACGCCCGCGACCGCGGTGCAGGCGGCCCCCGCCGCTACGGACAGCCCCACCTTGGCCACCGTCTTGAACGTCTTGACGGTGTTCTTCTTGAACTCGCAGGCGTAGGAGCAGTCCTGGATGGGGACGGCACGCTCGGCCCAGTTCCTGTCCATCCACCGCTTGCGCTCGTTGGAGGACCACCCGTCCCACTGCGGCGGCTTGGGGAGGCCGACGCCCTTGAGCAGTGTCACGTTGGCAAGGCGTGCCTCGGCGTCGCGTTGTTCGGGCGACATGGACAGCCAATAGTCGGCCTCGGCGTCGGAGATGTCGCCCTGCTGCTTCTTCTTCGACTTGCGGCCGTCCGGGTCGAAGTACTCCATGGGGTCGCCGTTGGCGTAGGTGTAGCGATTGAGCGAGACCGGGGTGCGCGCCGCGCCGGCGTAGGTGTCACGGGCGGTGAACACGGCGTCGTCGGGGTCGTACCAGCGCGCCCCCATCCACACCTCGCCGCTGGCGGGGTCGGTCCAGTCGGACTGGAAGGCACGCGACGGCTCCAGCGTCCCGGCCTCGCCGACGACCTTGCCGTAGGGCTCGAAGACCCGACTGGCCTCGACGGTGCCCGTCGTGCCGAACAGGTACGCCAGGTCGCCGTGGCGGTTCTCCCCCACGAGCCGGGCGGCCGAGCCGTCCGACCACGCCAGCAGATCACCCGAGGGAGCGTGGCTGTAGGTCTGCGAGCCGTCGTGGGTCGGGTCGAGGTCGAGGCCTGCATAGCCGAAGGCCAGGCCGTCGCGACTGGCGATGCGGTCGAGCGCGTCGTATTCGTAGGCCGTCGACCCTGCGGCGACGGCCCGGTTGAGAGCGTCGAACGTGTGTGTCGTCGTGGTCGTGCCGCTGGTGACCGAGGCGAGGGTGCCACGCGGCGTCCACGTGTAGGCGCCCTGGGGCCCGCTCACCAACCGGTTGCGTTCGTCGTAGGCGAACGTGTCGGCTCCCGCCGAGGTGCGGTTGCCCGCGGCGTCGTAGCCGTAGGCGACATCGGCGCCGTTGGGCCGCGTCCATCCGGCCAGGCGGCCCGCACCGTCGTAGCGGTACTGGTGCGTGCCCTCCTCGGCATTGGCGGCGCCGGCGGCGAAGTCCACCGACTGCGTGAGCACGTTGCCGTCGTCGTCGTAGGTATAGGCATGCCGGGCCTGCTGCGCTCCGCCGACGTCGACGAGCGTGTCGGCCGTGAGCCGGTTGAGGGCGTCCCAGGCCAGGGTCCGCTGCGGGCGCGGCGCACCGTCGGGCCCGTAGGCGACCGCAGCGAGGCGGCCCGCGTCGTCCCACTGGTAGGACCTCGTGGTCCCCGTCAGCGGGTCGGTCGCCGTGGACAGCTCGCTGCGAGACGTCCAGGTGAAGTCGTGGCCGCCGGCGGGGTCGTCGCGGTGCACCAAGCGTTCGTCGGCGTCGTAGACATACGAGCTCGAACCGGCAGGCCCACCCACCGACTGGAGCAGCCGGCGGTCGTCCCATGCCAGGGTGATCGTCCCGTTGGGATGGCTCGCCGTCGTCCGCAGGCCCCCTCGGTCGTAGCCGAAGGTGCGCACGGCCGAAGGAGTGCCGGGGCCCGTGCCCGTCTCCGTGCGCAGCAGGCCGAGCACGTCGTAGGAACGGGCGATCGAGATGCCGCCCGGTTGCCGCTGCTCGACGGGCAGCCCGCCATTGTCGTACAGCGTGGTGTAGCGGCGGTCGGCGACATCGGGATGGGCCGACGTGGCGGGCTCGGTGTAGTGCTCGATCTGGTTCCAGGCGCTGTAGTGCGCCGTGGTCACCGCGCCGCGGCCGTTGGTCGTGCGCGTCGGGTTCCCGTTGGCGTCGTACGTGTAGGCGGTCGTCATGGGAACGCCGGCCGCACCTGTCTCGGTCACGCTGCTCAGACGTCCGAGCCCGTCGTGCGACAGCGTCGTCGTGCGACCTTCGGCGCTGGACGTGGAGGCCACGTTGCCGTCCGCGTCGTACGAGGTCCCTGCCGTCACCAACGGCGTCGAGGACCCGGCGGCGAACCGGCTCTCGCTGGTCGGCCGACCGGCAAGGTCGTAGTCACGAACGACCCGATGGCCCAGGGGGTCCGTCACCTCGACAACTCGCCCGGCGACGTAGCGGCTGTGCGTCTCCTTACCCAGCGCGTCGATCGCCTTGACGAGCTCGTCGAGCGGCGAGAACTCACTCCGGCGCTCGTGGCCGAGCGGCGAGCGCACGTACGTCGGGTTGCCGCGGTCGTCGTAGTCGAACGTGGTGGTGTGCCGGGCCGTCGCTCCGCCTGCTTGACGGACGACCTCGGTTTCCGTGCGCAGTTGGTTGCGATCGTCGAACGTCCGCTCGACGGTGGCACCGCGAGGGTCTGTGACCTTCGTGGGGTTTCCCACCGCGTCGAACTCGGTGCGCGTGGTGCCCTGGGCCGCCTCTCCGGGGAGTAGCGGGTCCAGCTTCAGGTACGAGCGGTTGCGCTTGTCGAAGCGGTACGTCGTCGTGCTGCCGCGACGATCGGTGGAGGTGAGCAGGTTGCCCACCTTGTCGTAGGTGAAGTGCTCGGCGGGCGACAGTGTGCCGCCGTCGGCTCGGGTGTACGACGGGTGCTGCACCGTGGTTCGCCGATCGAGCTTGTCGTACGACGTGACAACGAGCGCGTTTCGGGCATCCCTGTCGTGCGTAGCGTTGCCGAAGGCGTCGTAGCCGCGCACCGTCGTAGGACGACCAGTCGTCGTCGAGGTCCCGTCCTCACTGAGCTCGGCGAGGGGGGCGACGGTTTGGGTCACCCGCCCGAAGGCGTCACGGGAGACCTCGGTCGTGAACCGCGCTGCGTCGGCTCCTGCGAGGTTGCCTCGCGGGCTTGTCCGGCGCACCTCGAAACCGCGCTCGTCGAACGCGGTCGTCGTCGTAAGGTCTGTCGTACCGTTCTCTACCGTCTCCGACGTGCGGTGGTTCTCGTTGTCGTAGGAGAAGCGGCGCTCCTCCACCCGAGAACCTTCCGACAACACCGCCCGGACCAGGTTTCCTGCCTCGTCGTAGTTGAACGTGGTCCGTCGGTTCACACCAGCCGGGTCCACCACGGTCAGCGTCCTGCGCCCTGCCTGGTCGTACGTGTGTGTCGTCGACCGACCGGGCCGGGTCTCGTTGACAACGCCTCCAATCCCGTCGTAGCCGTACGTCTCCAGCGTGATGTTGCTCGTGCCTCCCGTCCTGTCGTCGAAGTCGAGGAGCGTGCGCGAGAGGACCCGGTCGGCCTTGTCGAACTGGGTTCGAGTCGTACGACCGAGCGCGTCCGTCTCGTCGACCCGACGCTTGTTCTCGTCGTAGGCGAACGTGGCCAGCGTGACGTCGCGGGGCGCAGTGGGGACGTCCGGGTCGTCGACGAAGTTCTTGAGGACCATCGCCGTCCGCAGGTTGCGGTTGTCGTACGTCGCCTGGACGACCCTGCCTTCCTGGTCGGTGACGGTGGCGACGTTCCCGGCCGGGTCGTAGGTGCGGGAAACGGTGCCGCCCTGAGCATCGGTGGCCGACAGCTCGCGATCGGCGTTGTCGTAGGCATGGGTAGTGACCCGTTCCGATCCGGGTTGCTGGGTGTCGTCGACCGTCACCTTCACCTGGTTGCCGTTGGCGTCGTACTCCACCCGGGTGCGACGCTGCGCCGCTGTCCCAATCACCGGGTTCGTGGTCGAGGGCTCCAGCCGCTCGACCAGGCTGCCCATCCGGTCGTAGGCGAACGTCGTGGCCGCTCCCGAGGGGACGGCGTCGCTGAACACCGTCTCGGCCGTCCGTCGACCGAGCTCGTCGTAGGACCACGTCGTCCGAAGTCCTTCAGGCTGGACTTTTTCGACGACGTCTCCGACCGAGTTGTAGCGGTAGGACGTCGTCTTGCCGCGTGCGTCGGTCTCCGTGCGAAGGAGGCCGGCCGGGGTCGTGCCCCCGCCCACCGCGGGTTCGCCCGCGGTGGTGTACGTCCACCGGCGGCCGACGCCCGCCGGGAAGTCGGCGGTCGGAGGCCCGGTTTCCGTCAAGCGGTTGCCGGCGCTGTCGTAGGTGTAGGCGGTCTTGTACCGGTCGTCGCCGCTGCTGGTCGACCGCGCGTCACGACGGGCGAGCAGGTTCCCGGCCGCGTCGTAGCTGCTGTATGTCGTGTTCCCGAGGCCGTCGCTGACCGACGTCGGGTTGCCGGCGCTGTCGTAGCCCATGACCGTCGTTGCGCCGTTCGGCTTCACGACGTGCGACTGGTTGCCTCCGCCGTCGTAGCTGTACGTGGTGACCTTGCCTGCTGGGTCGGTCTCCTTGACCAGCCGGTAGAAGACGTCGAACTCCTGGACGGTGACGTTGGTGCGAGCGTCGACGACCCGGGTGACCTGCGGCGACGGATACTCGTAGCGCGTCCGGTCACCCACGCCGTCCTGTCGCCAGTCGATGCGGCCGTCGGCTCGATAGCCGGCCTCGGCCTCGACGTTGCCCTTCGGCCGAGCCACCTTGGTGATCTTGCCGCCGGTGTACGTGTAGACGATGCACGAACCGGTGGCGGCGTTGTCCCGCGGATCGCACGCTTTCACGAGGTTGTCACCGGCGTAGTAGTACCGCCACGTGAGCGGTCCCCCATGGGCGCTGACGGCATTGGTCGAGGCAGACACAATGTGCGAGCCCTCCCATGCGAACGTCAGCGCTCGCCCGCCGGCTGCGGCGACTGTCACGAGCCGGCCGGACCCGTTGTAGGTGAGCGTCAACTGCCTGTTGTTCGGGTCGGTGATCGCAGTGAGCTTGCCGTCGCCCGCGTAGTGGTACCGGGCCCGGTCCCGGGTCTCGAGGACGAACCCTTGGCCGACGGCCGTCAATGTCGAGTGGTACCCGTTCGCCGTGGCGTACGTGCCGTCCGCTCGGCGGCTGTGGACCTCGGTGCGTCCGTTCCCGTAGGTGACGGAGATCGCCGTGTCGCCGACCTTTCGCCAACTACCGCCGAACGTGTGATGCCACCCGACACCGAACGGCCCGGTACGGGTATCCCTGCTGCCGTACGAGCGTGTCAGGTCCAGGTCGGGGCCGGCGCCGGCGACTTTCAGATCGTCATGGGTGGTGGTGAATGCGCCTGCCCCGGTGTTCACGTCGCCGTCGGAGCCGGCGTAGGCATCGGGGGCTGCGTAGTTCACGCCACCGACGATGGAGCCGTCGGAGGTGAGCACACGCAGACGACGGTTCTGTTGGTCGGCGATCCAGAGGTTCGCACCGTCCGACAGGATGCCGGTCGGCGAATAGAACTTGGCGGCGTCCACATGGCCGTCGCTGTAGCGGTAGCTCGGCATGTCGGGCGGCGGCGATGAACCGGCGATGTGCGTCACTCCACCTGTCGCCTTGTCGATTCGCAGCACGCCGTGGGGCTCGCTCCCCGTGGTGGCGTAGAGGAACGCACCGGCCGAGGTGATCCCCTGCATTGTCGGCCACCCGCCGGCCCCCGCCACCAACAGCGTGGAGATGGAACCGTCGGCGAGTGAGATTCGCAGCACGCGGTCTCCGTTGGTCGCTCCCGAGGCAATGACCCAAAGGGCGTCGATGTCCGCGGCCAGCACGCCGAACGACGACCCCAGTTCAGTAGGCAAGGTGGCGAAGGCCGTGGTCGCACCGGTGTGCGGGTCGATGCGCTGCACTGTCGTGCGCCCGCTGCTGTAGAGGTAACCGTCGGGCGCGAGCACCAGCCCGGCACCGCCGCCGCCCGACAACGTTATGGTGGCGCCGGTGGCGCGCGAGGTGCGCCGGATGTATGACGTCCACGTGTCCGCCTGACAGGTGCTGTAGATGTACGCACCGTCGTTGGCGAGCTGCCCAGGCGACAGCCCGAACCTCGCATTCGAGGCGGAACCGTCGTTGCAGCCGTAGTTTGTCGAGCCCGCCAGCGTCGTCACCGCCCCGGAAAGCAGGTCGACGTGACGGAGGTACCCCGTCTCCGCCACGTACAACGACGTGCCCGCCATGGTGATGCCGTTGATGTAGCCGTGGAACGACGAGTCGATTGTGTTGCCGTCGACATGAGTGGAGTCCCCGTTGCCGGCGTACGTGAGCACGTAGCCGGTGTCGACGTTGAGGTCGACAAGTGACGAAATCGGCAGTGTGCGGGTAACGGGCGGGGCCGGGGTCAGCTTGCGCAGGCGCCGGTTCTCGTCGATGACGAACAGGGCGCTGCCGTCCGACGCGATGCCCTTGGGCTGGTTGAACCAGGCCTCGAACTCGACCCCGTCGGCGTAGGCGCCTTGCCACGTGTTGCCCGCCACCACGCCCCAGGCGCCGGTGGCCTTGGACAGGCGGACGACTCCGTGCTGGGTGGACGTCGTCACGTAGACGAAGGCGCCGGCTGACGCGACGTGGTTGATGTTGGTGATCCCGGCCGAGCTCGGGAGGAGCGTGTTGACGGTGCCGTCGGCCAGCGACATGCGCAACACTCGATCGTTGTTCGACGACGCGCCGGCGACGAGGTAGAGGGCCTGGTCGTCGGCGGCGAGGCTCGAAATCGACGACGCCTCGGCCGACGGCACGGTGGCGAACGTCGTCACCGCACCGGTCTGGGGGCTGACCCGGTACACCACGGCGTTCCTTGTGGTGTAGAGGAAGCCGTCAGAGGCCAGCACGAGGCCCGTGCCCGCACCCGGCAGGGTCGCCGTCGCGCCGGTGGCGATCGAGGTCCGCCGGAGGTATGTGTTGACCGCCGATTCGTAGCAGATGCTGTAGATGTGCACGCCGTCGGTAGCGATCTGGCCGGGGGACAGCGCGAAGCGCGAGGTGGCGCCCGTCGCCCCGTCGTTGCACCCGGTGGTCGGCGAACCCGCCACGGTGGTGGTGGCGCCCGTGGCCAGCTCGACCTTGCGCAGGTGGCCGGTGGTGGCCACGTAGGCGTTGCCGCTGTGGACGGCGACGCCGCCCATGTAACCGTGGAACGACGCGGCAGTACCGGTGCCGTCGGTGTTCGTCGACCCGCTGTTGCCCGCCACCGTCGTCGTCGCCGCCGGGTTGAGCTCGACCGTCGTCGTGCCTGTGGGCAGCGTGCGGGTCGGCGCCGCCGCCGGGACCAGCTTGCGCAGGCGGCGGTTCTCGTCCATCACGAACAAGGCAGTCCCGTCCGACGCGATGCCCTTGGGCTGGTTGAACCAGGCGTCGAACTCCACGCCGTCGGCATAGGCGCCGTTGGAGGTGTTGCCTGCCACCGCCGCCCACGCGCCGTTGGCCTTGGCGATGCGCACCACTCGGTGCTGGTTCGACGCGGTCACGTAGACGAAGGCGCCCGCCGACGTGATCTCGTTGATGTTGGTGATCCCGGCCGAGCTCGGGAGGAGCGTGTCAACCGTGCCGTCGGCCAGCGACACCCGCAGCACTTGATCATGGTTGGATGATGCTCCGGCGACGATGTAGAGGGCCTGATCGTCGGCGGCCAGGTTCCCCAAGCCGAGGCCGCTCGGTGCGGTGGCGAAGGTGGTTACTGCACCGGTCTGGGGGCTGACCCGGTACACCACGGCGTTCCTTGTGGTGTAGAGGAAGCCGTCAGAGGCCAGCACCAGGCCGGTGCCGGCGCCCGGCAGCGTCGCCGTCGCCCCGGTGGCGATCGAGGTCCGCCGGAGGTATGTGTTGACCGACGATTCGTAGCAGATGCTGTAGATGTGCACGCCGTCGGTGGCGATCTGGCCGGGGGACAGCGCGAAGCGCGAGGCGGCGCCCGTGGCGCCGTCGGAGCAGCCCGTGGTCGTCGAGCCCGCCACGGTGGTGGTGGCCCCCGTGGCCAGCTCGACCTTGCGCAGGTGGCCGGTGGTGGCCACGTAGGCGTTGCCGCCGTGGATGGCCACGCCGCCCATGTAGCCGTGGAACGACGCCCCGGTGCCGGTGCCGTCGGTGTTGGCCGAAGTGCTGTTGCCGGCCACCGTGGTCGTGGCCGCCGGGTTGAGCTCGACCGTCGTCGTGCCTGTGGGCAGCGTGCGCGCCGGCGGCGCCGCCGGGACCAGCTTGCGCAGGCGGCGGTTTTCGTCGGTCACGAACAGGGCGGTGCCGTCCGACGCGATGCCCTTGGGCTGGTTGAACCAGGCGTCGAACTCGACCCCGTCGGCATAGGCGCCGGTGACGGTGTTGCCCGCCACCGCGGCCCACG